>JALYZB010000142.1 GCA_030945945.1 Actinomycetota bacterium
GGTACGATCCCGGCGTGGCATCAAACACGAGATCAGGCCCCAAGCCAGGCACACGGGGCGGCGCGGCCGACCGGGTGGCGGCGATCGTGTCCGCGGCCGAGGCGGCCGCGGAGACGATCCGCACCACGGCGGAATCCCGGGCGCGTGACCGCATCGCCGAGACTGACCGCGCGGTCGCCTATCGCGTCAGCGCCGCCGAGGAGGAGGCAGGCGAGATCGTGGCCAAGGCCCGCGCTGAGGCCGAGCGGCTGGGCACCGAGAGCCGTCGCGAGGCCCAGGACGGGATCAAGGCGGCGGCGAACGAGGCCCGGACGATCCTCGCCAGCGCGCGCAAGAAGGCCGACGAGCTGCTCGAGAAGGCCACCGAGGCCGCCGCTGTCAGCCAGCGCGAGTCAGAGCGCTACACCCGTGAGCTGCTCACCGAGGCCCGGACGACGGCCGACGCGGTCCGCAAGGAGGGCCTCGAACTGGGGGCAAACCTGCGCGAGATGGGCAACTCGCTGCGCTTCAACTCCGAGCGGCTGCTGCGCGACGTGGCCCAGATTCACGGTCAGCTCATCTCCCGCATCGATCGTTCACAACAGCACATGGCTACCCCGCGAGGCGGGCGGGCAGACGAGCACCCGTCGCGCACGGTCCGGCGGCGACGACGAGCTCGACGTGCCGGAGTTCATTCCCCAAAGCTGACCTACATCCGGACTCGTGGCGAGGCGCCTGCAGCGGGTAAGAACATGTGTTCGTGTCCGGCCTGGACTCAAACACAAAGGGACTGGTCGCAGAGCTCGAGATCGAGTTGGCCGCGGTGACGCTCGGTATCCCAATTCTACGCGGACAGGAGCAATCGCGTTATGACCTCGCGCTCGACATCGGCGGGCGTATCTGGCGGGTTCAGTGCAAATGGGGGCGTCTGGGGCCGGCAGCGACGTAGTCATCGCCCACGCCAGCGGCAGCCGGCGGTCAGCCACCGGTTACGTGCGCAGTCCCTACGGCAGCGTTGATGTCGACCTTTTGGGATCCACCGCGGCGAGCTGGACAGGTGCTTCCGGCTACCGGTCTCTGTCATGGCCGGCAAGCACGAGCAATACCTCCGGCTCGTCCCGCCGCAATTGCCGGCGCGCGTGTATTACCCTTGCTGAGGAATACACATTCGAAGGGGCTGTAGCTCAGCTGGGAGAGCGCTGCCATGGCATGGCAGAGGTCAGGGGTTCGAGCCCCCTCAGCTCCACTCAATCGCTTGGAACGGTCACGGTCGGGCCCACGCCGTTCGTGACCGTTCGGCTTGCGGCGAGACCGCGCGGCCTCTGGTGTGGAGATCCTCGTGACTCGTCATGGCCGCCCGCTGATCCGCTTGCGCCCGGCCGATCCCGATGAGCACCTGCCGCTCGCGACTGAGCGATTGCCGATGCGCGCGACGGCAGGCACTCCAGCGTCATCGCCGCTCTCGTCGTCTTGACCTCCGGCGCTTGCCTGCGAGGGCGTGGACGCGCCCACCCGTCGAAGCGCCAAGTCTCAGCCGGACGCCCCCCGCGCCGCCTCCAGCGCGGCCGGTGGATCCAGGGCCGCGTTCCCCCGGGCCAGCTGCAGGGCGCGGTCGGCGAGCTCGGCCGCCTCGGCGCCGGTTACGCTCTCGTCGCGCAGCGCGAGCGCGAGCAGCACCTGGCGCATCATCTCCGGATCGGCGGTATCCGGAGGCGGACCGGCCGGCGGCAGTCCGCGCGCGGTGGCGAGTATCCGCGAGGCGGCTGTGCCTCCGCCTCCGAACAGACGCCCCCCGGGATGCCTGTCGGGAATCGTCGCCGCCACCGCGCCGGTCGCGGGGTTGACGAGGTTGACCCTGCTGCGCAGACCCTGGCGTTCGAGGGCCAGCCGGTAGCCCGACAACCGCAGGTAGCCGAGCTGGGCGGCGAGCTGGGTGAATGCTGATGCCTCGGCCTCGTCACGCAACCGGGTGTGGTGCAGGGTGATCTGCGTGCCGGCATCGGGCAGCGCGGGGTCCGGATCGGGTGCCACGAGCAGAAAAGCCTGCGCGCCGATCCGGCCCGCCCCCACACCCCCGACCTCGACGAGCAGCTGATAGCCGCCGATCCCCAGCGCTCCGACGATCCCGGGCGGCAGCGGATGCTCGGCGAGATGGCCCGGAGGGTGGCTCATCGGAGCGCTCCGGTCCCGCATGAGCCGAGGCTGGCGGCCATCAGTTGTCCATCAGGCCACGGGCCAGGCCGCCGATCACGCCACCCCCGCCCTCACGCTGGGCGTTGCCCCCCGCGCCCTCGGACATCGGCGGGTGGAAGTAGGCGCTCTGCAGGCCGACCCGGCCGGGGCCGGTGAAGCGGTTGAACACGAGGTTCCCCCCTCCCCCGCCGAGAAACCCGGTCTTGAAGCCGTAAACCTCCTGGGACATCGACACCGAATGGTCGCGGTAGACCCAGCCTCCGGGTTCGATGTCGATCGACTCGCCCGCCTCGAGCACCTTCTCGAATACGTTGCCGTAGCCGTGGACCCAGACCACGCCCTCCTGATCGGCGGCGTAGAACTCGTCCACGAAGAAGCCGCCGCCGTAGAGCATGTTCGCAAAGCCCTTGATGCGGCTGTAGTCATATTGGACGTTGCCGGTGGCGGCCAGGAACTGATGCTCGCGTACGACGATCCCGTGACCGGCCGGCAGGTGCAGGGCGGCGATGTGCCCCGGGGCGTCGCGGCTGAAAGCGATCTCGCCCGCGGACTGAGCTTCGATCAGCAGCAGCGGCATCCCACCGAAGACCCGCCGCTTGAGGCCCTTCTTGAGCGGGTGAAGGCCGACCTGCATGGTCGGGTACTTCCACAGGAGCACGTGGTGCTCGAAGTACACCGGCACAGTGCCGTCCAAGGCCATGTGCAGAACGGGGACCAGCTCGCCCTCGAGTCTGTAATCGAGGCCCGGCGCGGCACCCTGGGTGATCGAGGTGGGGAGGATCGACGGAGCCGTCGGCATGGCGTAGCCCTTTGGTCTGGGTGAGTCACGGAGCGGCCGGACACACGCCCGCCCCCGGTTGCAGCGCCCACGCTACCGCGCCGCGGCCCTGCGCGCGGGAGCAAAGACCGCGCGACCGCCATCCGGGCGGGCGTCCGCGCCCGCCGGTTCGGCCGGCCAGGCCTCATAATCGCCGCCGTGGCCCCGATCTACGTCACCGGACACCGCAACCCGGACACCGACTCGATCGCCTCGGCGATCGGCTATGCCGAGCTCAAGCGGCGCCTGGACTCCACCTCAGAGTACGTCGCGGTCCGCCTCGGCGAGTGCAATGCGCAGACCCGCTGGCTGCTGGAGCGCGCGGGCGCCCGCGAGCCGGTCCTGCTGTCCCACGTCATGCCGCGCGCCCAGGACGTCATGCAGACGAGCTTTCCGATGGCGCGTCAGGACGAGCCGATCCGCGAGGCGGGACTGGCGATGGCCAAGGCCGACCTCGAGCTCGTGCCGATCGTCGACGAGAACGGCGCGTTGACGGGCGTGCTGACCGAGCGCGCGCTGGCCCGCCGCTACATCCGGGAGTCGCGCCGGACCTCGACGCTGGAGGAGGCCCCGACCTACATCTCGGCGATCGTGGCTGTGCTCGAGGGCGAGCTGCTGCTCGGTGAGGATCGTCAGATGTCGGGTCGGGTCTGGGTGCACTCGATGGAGAGCAGCACCGAGAGCGGGATCTCTGCAGGGGACGTGGTCGTGGTCGGAGACCGCGAGGACGCCCAGGCGCTCGCGGTCAACCTCGGCGCCGGGCTGTTGATCATCTCCAACTCGGCCCGTCCCTCAAAGGCGATCCTCGAGCGGGCCGCCGAGCAGGGCGCGGCGGTCGCGGTGTCGCCGCTGGACAGCTACATCTCCGGTCGCATGATCACCCTGGCCGCCCCGTGCCGGGCATTAATGGACTCAGAGCCGCTCACCGTCAATCCGGACTTCCTGCTCGATGACATGTCCGAGCAGATCAAGGAGCTGCACTATGGCGCGGCGGTGGCGATCGACGGCCGCCGCCGCCCGGTCGGCCTGATCACCCGCTCGGACATCGTCGTTCCCCCACGCCGCCGGGTGATCCTCGTCGACCACGCCGAGCAGGCGCAGGCCGTGATCGGAATCGGCGAGGCGGAGATCATCGAGATCCTCGACCACCACCACATCGGCTCGATCGAGACCCGGATCCCGGTCACCGCGACCTTCGATCCCGTCGGGTCCACGGCGACCCTCGTCGTCGAGCGCTTTCGCCAGAACGGACTGGAGCCGAGCCCTACGAGCGCGCTGCTGCTGCTCGGCGCCGTGCTCTCGGACACGGTGATCCTCAACTCGCCCACCACCACCGAGCGCGACCACGCGGTCGTGACCTATCTCGAGCGGGCGCTGGACGTCGACGCCCGCGAGCTCGGACGCGAGATGTTCGAGTCCACCGCCGACGTCTCGGAGGTGAGCGCCGACGAGATCGTCAGCCGAGACGCCAAGGTGTACCAGGTCGGTGGTGACCGGACGATCTGCATCGCCCAGGTCGAGGTCGTCGGCCACGGGCTGCTCGAGCGCAAGGAGGAATTGCTCGATGTGCTGCGCTCTGAGCGCGAACGCAGGGAGCTGACGCTCTACGCGCTGATGGTCACCGACGTGCTCGAGCACAGCACCGCGCTACTGATCGCCGGGGACGTCGGCGCGGTGGCGAGGGCGTTCGACGTCGAGGCGGAAGATTCAACCCTCACCCTACCGGGGGTGATGAGCCGCAAGAAGGAGGTCGCGCCGAAGTTGATGACCGCCCTGTGAGCGCGGGTCAGGCTCCGCCGCGAGTCAGGCTCAGACCTGCGCGGCGAGCGCCGGCGCCTCGCCCCAGAGCTGCTCAAGGCGATAGAACTCGCGCGTCTCGGGGGTGAAGATGTGCACGACGACGTCGAGGTAGTCCAGCAGGATCCACCGGCCCTCGGTCACGCCCTCGACCTGACGCGGGAGCCGGTCATGCTCGGTCTTGAGGCCGTAGTGGATGCCGTCATGGATGGCTCGGGTCTGGCGGTCGGTCCGCCCGGTGCAGATCACGAAGTAATCCGCGAAGCCGACCATGTCCCGCAGATCCAGGGATACGATGTCCAGCGCCTTGCGATCCGAGGCCAGCTCGGCCACGATCACCGCCATCGCCTCGGGGGTGAGGAGCCCGGTCGTCGTCATGCAACCTCCGTGTAGAGCCGGTGCTCGGCGATGTAGCCGGCCACGGCATCGGGTACGAGATAGCGGATCGGCTGGCCGCTGCGCACACGGCGCCGCACCAGGGTCGAGGACACTCCGATCCGGGGCATCGAGAAGAACTGGGCGCGCTCACCGCCGGGCAGCGACTCGAGCGCCGCGTCCACCGAGGAACGAGCCGTTCCCCGCCGCTTGGCCACCGCCACCGTGGCCAGCTCGAGCACCCGTTCCGGCTCGCGCCAGCGGGGCAGCCCGGCGGCGATGTCGCCACCGACGATCAGGAAGAGCTCGGCATCGGGGTCGTTCGCACTCAGCTCTGAGAGGGTATCGACCGTGTACGACAGCCCGTCACGGGAGAGCTCTCGGGCCGCGACCTCGAAGCGCTCGTCCCCGTCGATCGCCAGCCGGCAGAGCGTGAGCCGATGCTCGGCCCCGGGCTCGTGCTCGACTGGCTTGTGGGGCGGGATCCGGGCCGGGATCATCAGCACGCGGTCCAGTCCGAGCTCGCGGTGCGCCTCCTGGGCGCAGATCAGATGGCCGAGGTGCGGCGGGTTGAACGTCCCGCCGAGGATCCCGACCCTCATGACTGCCGCCCCGGTCCGCGATTAACGGCGGATATGGCCGTCGCCCTGCACCAGGTACTTGACCGTGCACAGCTCGGGAAGGCCGATCGGACCACGCGCGTGGAGCTTCTGAGTCGAATTGCCGATCTCGGCCCCCTTGCCGAACTCGCCGCCGTCGGTGAACCGCGTCGAGGCGTTCACGTACACGCAGGCGGCATCGACGCCCAGCTCGAACGCGGTCGCCGCGGCCAGGTCCCGGGTCACGATCGCCTCCGAATGACCGCTGCCATGACGGTTGACATGGTCGATCGCGTCCTGGACGCAGTCAACGACCCCAACCGCCAGCTCGAGCGCCAGGTACTCCGTGTCCCAATCAGCGTCCTGCGCGGGCTCCAGCTCGACGCCGCCACCGGCGGCCCGGGCGCGGGCATCGCCATGCAGGCGCACGCCGGCATCGCGCAGAGCCCCGAGGGCCAGCGGCAGGAAGGTCGCGGCCTCGTCCGCATGCACGAGCAGCGTCTCGGCGGCATTGCAGGTCCCCGGCCGCTGGCACTTGGCGTTGAGCACGATCTCCAGCGCCGCGGCCAGGTCGGCTCCGGCGTCGACGTAAACGTGGTTGTTGCCCGAGGCGGCGTAGATGACCGGCACGGTCGCCACCTCTTTGAGCGCGGCCTTCAGGCCCTCGCCGCCCCGCGGGATGATCAGGTCCACGACACCAGTCTGGGTCGCCAGCTCGGCCAGTTCGCGGCGATCCCCGCTGCCGAGCAGGGCCAGCGCCCCGGCCGGCAGCCCGGCGGCGGTGGCGGCCTCCACGGCGACGGCGCCGAGCACGGCGTTGGAGTACATCGCCGAGCTCGAGCCACGCAGTACCACGGCGTTGCCGGACTTCAGGCACAGCGCGGCGGCATCGATGGTGACGTTGGGGCGGGCTTCGTAGACGACCGCGATCACCCCGAGCGGCACCCGGACCCGGCGCATGCGCAGCCCGTTGGGCAGCGTGCAGCCGTCGAGCACCTCACCGACCGGATCAGGCAGCGCCGCGATCGCCCGCACGCCGGCGGCCATCGCGGCCACGCGGACAGGATCCAGGGCGAGCCGGTCCAGCAGCGCTGACGACAGGCCGTTGGCCTCGGCGTGCTCGAGGTCGCGGGCGTTGGCCTGCAGGATCTCGGGCGTGCGCTGGATCAGCGCGACCGCGATCGCCTCCAGCGCAGCATCCTTGACCTCGGTGCTGGTCGCCGCCAGGGTGCGCGCGGCACACCGGGCGGTGGCGCACGCATCGGCTGTCGAGACGGTGCTGCTGGCCATGGTCACAGGGTAGGGGGCGCGCCGGGTTGAAGGATGTCTCACCTCATCCGAGCACGAAGTAGTCACGGTGGATCGCCTCTTCGCTGGCCCGGGGCAGCCGCGTCTGAGCGTCGGCGGACTTCATGCCGCTGACCTCGCGCAGCTCGGCGGCGGAGTAGTTGCAGATGCCCTTGCCGACGGCCTCCTCGCCGGTCAGCACCTCGACGGCGTCCCCGGCGGCGAACGTCCCCAAGACCTCGACGACCCCGACCGGGAGCAGGCTCGTCCCACCCTCGCGCAGCGCGCGGGCCGCGCCGGCGTCGACCAGTACCCGACCACGCGTGGGCTTGGCGTACTTCAGCCACAGCTTGAAACTCGAAAAGCGTCCCTCGCGGGCCACAAAGCGCGTTCCGACATCCACCCCCGCCACCGCAGACGCGATCATCCCCGGCTGCAGGCCGCTCGCGATCACGGTCTCGATCCCAGCTGCGGTCGCCATCTCAGCAGCGACGACCTTGGACCGCATCCCCCCTGAGCCCAGCGCCGAGGTCGCGTGGCCGATGTCCAGCTGGTCGAGCTGGGAGAACTCCCGCACGCGGGCGACGCGCCGCGCGCCGGGGTGGGTCCGCGGGTCGGCCTCGAACACGCCGCCCAAGTCGGTCAGCAGGATCAGCAGCTCAGCGCCGAGCAGGATCGCGACCTGCGCCGCGAGGAAATCGTTGTTGCCGAACGAGATCTCGTCCGTGGTGGTCGTGTCGTTCTCGTTGATGACCGGCACGACCCGCCATTCCAGGAGCTTGCGCAGCGTCTGGCGGGCGTTGAGGTAATGGGTGCGGGCGCTCATGTCAAAGAACGTGAGCAGCACCTGGGCGGTGGGTAGGCCGCGGGCGCGGAACAGGTCGTCGTAGACCTGGTACAGCTTGCCTTGCCCGACCGCGCTGGCGGCCTGCAGCTCATCGATCGCGCGGGGGCGCAGCGGCAGGTTCATCACGCCCATCCCCCGGGCGATCGCTCCGCTGGTCACGAGGATCACGTCGCGGCCGGTGCGGTGCTCGGCGGTCAGCTCGTCGCAGATGCGTCCCAGCACGTCGGCGCGCACGGCGCCACGATCGTCGGCGACGATGCTCGAGCCAAGCTTGACGACCAGACAGCCCACCGGCCAGAGCTTAGGGCGGCCCGGCGCCGGCCAACGCGGGGTGGGTGCCGGCACGCACGCGGCACCCACCCGCCGCGGTTCCGCTCAGGCGCGCGCGGCGTGCCGCCGCGAGCACCACGGGTTGCCCGGAACGCCCTGGCAGGGCTGCTTCATGGTCGGTTGCTTGGGCAGCGCGTGCATGACGATCTTGGTCACGCGCGGGTACGCCCCGGTCGGACATGCCGCCGGGGGGTTTGATCCCGCCTGGGCGTCACAGGTGACCTCGTTCAGGAAGGCCTTGTCGGTGGCGCCCGCGGCAGCCGCAGAGTTGCCACAGCCTGCGTTGGCCGTCTGCGCGGTCTGGGCGCTCGCCGGACTCAGAGATCCCCCGCCGATCTCGGTGTTGCCCAAGTAGCAGAATCCCTGGTGCCCGTTCTGGATGTCGAGCGTCTGGAAGTCCCCGTTGCTCGGATGGCCATAGCCGCCGTTTGATCCGAACCGGTTGTTCATGACATGAGCCCCCCAGACGTCGAACAGGCAGCTGCCGGCGCCGAGGCCGCCGATCGTGCCGCCATCGCACGGGCCGCCCGAGTCCGGATAGGGCACGGAGATCAGGCCCCAGGCGTTGTTGTGGCTGAACGTGTTGCCGATGATGGTGTCGTTGCGGGCGCCGGCCACCGACATGCCAGTCCCGACCGGGCCCTGGGCAGCCGCGCCGGCCGCGGGCACGTTGGGGTTGTTGTTGTCGTGGACGTAGTTGTGGAAGAACACCCAGCAGGTCGGGGCACCGGCCACCGGCGGCCTGACTCCGGCCGGGCAGGCGCCGTTCTGGGGGGCGGGCTCGTCGACGTTCTGCGAGTTGGTGTCGACGCCGTCCTCGTTGTGGTCGAACTCCGAGTTCTCGATCAGCAGCCGGCCGCCGGAGTTGGTCCCCGAGTAGCCGAGCGCGTTGTACTGCGAGCGGCCGTGGTTGAGCGTCTGATTGCAGACCTGCTGGCAGGCCCCGATATAGAATCCCGAGTCGCTGAAGTTCGAGGCGTAGATGTGATCCCAGGTGCCTCCGCTCCAGTTGCTGGAGAAGATGCCGTATCGGGCGGTGCTGAACTCGCCCGCCGCGCCCTGGCTTTTGAGGTAGCTGCTCGTCGTCGAGAGGTAGCCCCCGTAGAAGCCGTAGCCGCCAATCCTGCTGCTGCCGTCACCGC
>JALYZB010000183.1 GCA_030945945.1 Actinomycetota bacterium
TGTCAGGCCGCCGCGCCCAGCTCGAGACTCCGCTGCGCCAGTTCACGCTCGGCAAGAGCTTTGACACCTTCACCCCGATGGGTCCGTGCGTCGCCTCGGTGGACGACATCGATCTGGGCGACATCGAGGTTCGCACCACCGTCTCGGGCGACGTGATGCAGGACGCCAACACGCGCGATCTCATCTTCGGCGTCGAAGCGCTCATCGTCTACCTGTCAGCCGGGGTGACGCTGGCGCCCGGCGACGTGATCGCCACGGGCACCCCGGGTGGCGTGGGCGACTCCCGCACGCCGCCGCGTTACCTGCGCGATGGGGACACCGTCGAGGTCTTCGTCGGCGGCGTGGGCACGCTGTCCAATCCGGTCGTCTCAGAGCGCTAACCGCCGGGGCGTCATGGCTCCGGGGCCCCGTCCGGAGCCAGCAGGTCCCGCGAGCGGCGCATCGCCTCGGCCAGATGGCGCCGGGTCAGCGACTGCGCCCGCGGCCCGTGGCCGGCCGCGATCTCCGAGACGATCTCCTCGTGCTCGTCGGCGTCCATGCCCATCCGCTCGCGTGACTCGCGCTGGCGCTCGTAGATCACCTCGCCGATGCGGGCCACCCACAGCCTCTGTACGAACTGCAGTAGGTACTCGTTGCCCGACGCTTGGACCAGCGCGATGTGGAACTCCCGGTTGGCCTCAAAGCTGCGCCCCACGTGGGGGATCGCCCGGCGCTGGGCGGCCAGCGCACCGCGCATCCGGGCGATCGGCCCCGTCGCCCGCTCCTGCGCAGCGAGCCGCGCCGCACCCGGCTCGATCACCAGCCGTGCCTGATAGGCGGCGTGCATGTCGCTCTGGGCGGCGTCGGCGACCCGGGCGCCGCGGTTGGTGTACATCTCCACCAGACCCTCAGCCGCCAGGCGCCGCAGCGCCTCGCGCACGGGGGTACGTGAGACGCCGAGCCGCTCGGCCAGATCCTCCTGGTGGATGCGATCGCCGCGCCGCAGCGATCCGCTGATGATCTGTGCCCGGATCGCCTCGTAGGCCTGATCGACCACGCTGGCGATCGCCAGGGGCCCGGCCGCTTCCGAATGTCCCAAACGCGACACTAGACCGAGGCGGTGATCTCGGCGCGCGGTTCGGCGGTCAGCGGCGGCTGCAGCACGACCGCCTGCATCAGTCCCTCGCCCCGAACCTGCCCGACGCCGGGCGCGGCCTGCGGTCCGGCCAGACCGGCCGCCAGCCCTCGCCGCGCACGATCTCCGGGTAGGCGCCGGCCTCGCGCGCGTGCGCAGCAAACGGGGGGAAGTACGCGCGGGGGGTCATCGTGCGCGCTTGACCTTGCGCTCGGCCTCCTCCTCGGAGATGGTCAGCGCCACGTGCAGGGTCTGCGCCGTGACCGCCGGCTGCTCGCCCACGGGCTCGAGCGCCGCGTCGGACTGCGTGACCACGTTCTCCAGACGCCCGATGCCGTCGATCTCGACCGCGACGGTGTCCCCGGGCTCGACGGGGCGCGAGTTGGCGGGCGTGCCGGTGAGCAGCACGTCGCCCGGTTCGAGGGTGATCAGCCGGGCGACATCGGCCACCTGGTACGCGAAGGAGAACATCAGGTCCGAGCCGGTGTGGCCTTCCTGGACCTGGGTCCCGTTGACGTAGGTGCGAAGCGTCAGATCCTCGGGATCGACGTCGGCGGCGTCCACGATCGCGGGACCCAGCGGGCAGAAGCCGTCCTGGCCCTTGACGCGCAGCATCGACCCCCGGTCGGCATGGCGAAAGTCATGCACTCCCCAATCGTTGGCGACCGTGTAGCCGGCGACATAGTCCAACGCCTCATCGAGCCTCACGCCGCGGCAGCGGCGTCCGATGATGACCGCCACCTCACCCTCGTAGTTGAGAAACCGGCATCCCGCCGGCCGTGTCACCGGGGCGCCGTGGGCTGACAGCGAGCTCGGTGGCTTCAGGAAATAAGACGGCGTCGAGGGCAGCTGCGCCATGCGGTACTCGACCGCGCGCGAGCGGTAGGTGAGATGCGTGGCGATGATCTTCGACGGCACCACCGGCGCCAACCACTGCTGGACCTCGCCGACGCCGAGCGACAGGGCGCCGGATCGGATCGTGCCGTCCTCAAGCGTCCCCTCGTACAGCTGGTCGTCGTGGCGGATGCGAACGTGCTTCATGCGCGGGCGTCCTCCTGATGCTGGGCGACGACGTCCACACCGTCCACGGTGTAGCCGAACGTGAACCGGTAGCCACGCAGCATTTCGCGTGGCGCGATCGCCTGGAGATCCTCGAGCGTGTCGTCATAGAGCTGCAACTCGGCGCTGCCCTCCCAGATCGGTGTCGCGTCGCGGTCACGGCCGCCGGCGCGTACCAGCTCGAAGACGTCGGGCCGCGAGCCCGAGGCGGCTGGGAAGTGGCGCGTGTTGTGCATCGGCGGGTCGTTGACCGTCGGGCCCGTCTCGGAGACATGCTCGAGGGTCACGAGCATCCGCGCGATCTGACGATCATTGGCGGCGCACGTGGCGCCGAAGCGCGCACCCTCGGTCAGGCGGGGCGTCGCCTGGCCGGCGGCGAACAGACGGGTCATGTGGATGGATCCGAGCTTCTTGGGAAAGCCCTGGATCCAGCCGCGGTACATGGCAAAGTCCTTGTCGACCCAGATGTAGACGCACCGGCTGACCGGCTGGCCGCGGTACCGGGCCCCGACGACCAGGAAGAACTCGCGGTACTGGGACTGGATCGGGTCGACGAGCTCGTGCAGGTCAGTCGAGCACGACTGCCAGTCGGCGAAGATGGCCGCCACCGCTCCGGGGTCCTCGGCGGGCTCGAACTCATCGGGCAGCAGTGCAGCGACGGCGTCGGGGTCGGTGCGGTACTCGGCAATCAGGAAGTCGCCGGAATAGTGCCAGGGCGGCGGTGGCACGATGCCGGCGCGCCCGTCGGGTGACAGCGGTGCGGTGTAGCCGCGCAGGCTCACGCCGGCCCGGGGTCAAGCGTGTCGAGCGGCGCGCGCCCGCCGAGGGAGGGCGGCGAATACCGGCGCGGGCGGATGACCAGGATGAGGGGACGCATCATCTCGTGCGCCGCGCATTTTTGCATACATTATGTGGGACCGCCAGCTCCGGGCGGATCAGCTCAGCGCGGATGAATGGTCGGCGGTGGGCCCCGTCGGAGAATGGGTCTGGCGCCGGCGGCCCTGAGCTCGTGTCGTGGGAAGCGGAAATAGAGAAGCCCGGCCGGCGGAAGGGGTGGCGACGCTCCTGAGCACGCGGGCGAGCTGTTCTGCCGCGCTTGTCCACGAATAACGCTCACGCACCACGATCTGGGCGAGTTCGCCGCGCCGCTCGCGCTCGGCTCGGTCCTGCGCCGCCTCGGTCAGGGCCGTGACCAGTGCGTCGGGGTCATCGGCCGCAACCAGCCAGCCGGTCTGCCCGTCGCTGATGATCGCCGCCGGCCCCAGGGAACGCGTGGCCACCGCCGGCAGACCGCAGGCCATGCCCTCGACGATGACCTGACCGAATTGCTCGCGCTCGGACGTCAACACGATGGCGTCGGCCGCCGAGAGGAACTCGGGCAGCTCGACGTGGGTGTGCCAACCGGCCAAGAACACCTGGGGGACTCCGAGGCGCGCCACGATCTGCGCCGGGTGCTCACCCTCCCACTCTCCCGGATGACCCCCGACGAGCACCAGACTCGCGGGGGTCGGCAGCCGCCGCTGGGCACGCCCGAACGCGCCGATCAGCCAATCGAGTCGCTTGACCGCGGTGAAGCGCCCGACGTAGAGCAGTACCACTCCCGCGGCCAGCGCCGACACCTCGGCCTCGCGGTAGCGCACGCTCCCTGCCGGCTCGCCGGGCCGCCAGCCGCGCGGCTCGTCCACCAGGACCCGGCGCCAGAAGGCGGGGCGGTCAACCGGGGCGGCCTGGAAGAGGTCAAGGTCGACACCGTTGGCGATCGTGACCGTCCGCTCTCGTGGCACGCGCAGGAGCGACACGGCGCGCTCGACCGCGGCCGGGGCGACGACCAGGCGCGTGCACCGCTGCGCCCAGCGGCGCATCCGGCGGGCCCAGGCCGCGGCATGGGGCCAGTCAGGCGGATCGGATCCGGCGATTCGCTCGAGCATCAGCAGTTCGGTGCCGTGCAGCTGGCCAACGATCGGAACGCCGGGGGCGATGCGCGCGGCGGCCTCGTTGATCGGGGTGAGGTGATGCAGGTGCAGCACGTCGGCCTCACGCGCGCCCGCGCGAATCAGCTCGCGTGCCCACGCATCCACCTGCAGCTCGTATTCGTCGTCGTCCAGCGCGGCGAAGACCCGGTCCGGTGCGCTGTCGCGGTCCTCGTAGGAGGGATGCAGCGGCGCGCTGCCGGGACCGCCCGCGAAGCGTTGCGGCGTTTCGCTGGCCAATGCGGCGTCGAAATCGACACTGCGCACGTCACCGTAGAACGCACGCGCGTCTCCGTGGATTCCCTGATCCCCGCGCGATCCGGCCACGAGCGTCACCACACAGCCCTGATCTCGCAGGCCCAGCGCCAGTGACCGGGCCGCGTGTGCCGATCCTCCGCGCGGTGAGAAGAGGATGGCGGAGAGAACGTGAGGCATCAGGATCGATCCCGAGTATGACCATCGTGTGAACGACGGGCGGCTGCCCGGGGGATCCGGCCGGCGCCGCGCGGCCGACTACCTCGGAT
>JALYZB010000206.1 GCA_030945945.1 Actinomycetota bacterium
GCTGAGGCCGAGAGCCGCGCGCGCCTGGCCGCGGCGCGGGGGCAGGAGGCCGAGCTGCTCGCGGCGTCCGCGTCCGCGATCCTCTCTGGCCGTGATCTGGACGCCCAGCTGGCCGGGGTGCAGACACTGATCGCCTCCAGCACCGGTGCATCGAGCGTTGCCCTGATCGCGGAGGGCGCCGAGCCACCGGCGTGGGCTGGTCTGACCGTGCGGGTGCCCGCCCTGTCCCCGCTGACGCTGCGGTTCGCCGCGGACTCCAGCTGGGAGCCCGAGCAGTTCGCCCGTCTCGCCGGGCCGTTGGGCAAGATGATCGACGTCGCCCGTGCCCGCGAGCGCGCCGCCGATCAGGAGGCCGAGATCGAGGCCGCGCAACGTGCCGAAACGGCGAGGACCGCGGTGTTGCACGCGATCTCACACGATCTGCGCTCGCCCCTCACCGCGATCACCACCGCCGGATCGGCGCTTGGCACCGGCCGCGCCTCGCCGGCCGAGCAGCTAGAGCTGATCGATGTCATCAACGGCGAGGCGGCACGCCTGGCGCGGCTGGTGGACGACCTGCTGGACCTCTCCCAGATCGAGGCCGGAGCCGTGCGCCCCCGGGCCGATTGGTGTGATCTGCACGACATCGTCACCTCGGCCGCCGCGCACCTGGGGCAGGACCACCCAATCATCTTCGCCCTGCCGCCCGACCTCCCGCTGATCCGGGCCGACGCCGCGCAGCTGCGGCGCGTGTTCTCCAACCTGCTCGAGAACGCAGCGAAGTTCTCGCCGGCCCAGGAGCCGATCCGGGTCCACGGCGGGGTCACCGGGGGGCGGGTGACCGTGCGGGTGATCGACCGGGGCCGCGGGATCCCGCTGCCCGCGCGCGGCCGCGTGTTCGAACCGTTCTTCCGGGGCCGGACGGGCTCGGGCTCGGGCCTCGGCCTGGCCATCTGCCGCGGCTTTGTGGAGGCCAACGGCGGCCGAATCGCGCTCCAGGCCGATGCCGGCGAGGGTGCCTCGTTCGCGGTCAGCTTCCCCACCGTCGCCCAGCCCGAGACCGTCGGTCCGGCGGCGCGATGACCGGCACCCGCGTTCTCGTCGTCGACGACGAGCCCCAGATCCTGCGCGGCCTGAAGATCATCCTCCGGGCAGCCGGGTACACGGTCGACACTGCCGAGACCAAGGCCGCAGCCCTGGCCGCGCTCGCCGCGCGGCCGCCCGATGCGCTCGTGCTGGACCTCGTGCTCCCCGACGGCGGGGGGGTCGAGGTGTGCCGCGAGGTCAGGCGTTTCAGCAGCCTGCCGGTGCTCGTCCTGTCGGCGGTCGGTGACGAGCGAGAGAAGGTTCGCGCGCTGGACGCCGGCGCCGATGACTACATCACCAAACCGTTCGGCACCGACGAGCTCCTCGCCCGCCTGCGCGCGGTGCTCCGGCGCGCGGCCGACGCCAGCGGCGACCCGATCGTGCGGATCGGCGAGCTGAGCATTGACGTGCTCGACCGGCGGGTGAGCCGCGACGGCGAGGAGATCCATCTGACGCCCCTGGAGTTTGACATCCTGCGCGTGCTCGCCCAGCATCACGGCCGGCTGGTCACCCAGCGCCAGCTCCTGCAGGATGTCTGGGGACCCGAGTACGCGCTGGAAACGCACTATCTGCGCGTCCACGTTGCCCACATCCGGGCCAAGCTCGAACGCGATCCGTCCCGGCCGACCCACCTGGTCACCGAGCCCGGGGTGGGCTACCGGCTGCGCGATCCGGAGGCCTGAGCGGCGGCCGGACTCAGATCGCGACCTGTGACCCCATGATCGTCGTGCGGTCATCGGGCAGGCCGAAATGGGCGATCGGGCTGGTCGAGTTGCGCGCCATGGCGATGAACAGGAGCTTGCGAGAGCGGAGCATCCCCGGCGTCCGGCTGGGGACGATCGTCATCCGCGAGACGAAGTAGGAGGCGTGCTCCAGGTCGAGGTTGCGCTCGAGCAGTCCGCGCTTGCGGGCCAGGGCAAGCGCGCGGGGAACGTCGGTCTTGTCCTGGTAGCCGACGCGGTAGCTGACGTGCACGACCTTGAACAGCCCGTCCCCGAGCCACTCGACGCCGAACCTGTCCTCGTCGTCGACCTGCGGGATCCCGACCGTCTCGACCGAGACGATCACCACCTTGTGGTGCAGCACATGGTTGTGGTCGACCTCGGCCCGGAGCGCGAGCGGGGTGGTCTGCTTGCCGGGGTTGAGATAGATCGCGGTCCCGGGAACCCGCAGCAGCGGAGGTTCGATGGAGCGCAGACGCACGAGGAACTCGGCCAGCGAGCCCTCCTGCTCAGTGCGGTTGCGGGTCAGGACGTCACGCGCGGTCCGCCAGGTCATCATCACGAACGCGAACACGAGTCCCACCCCGAGCGGCAGCCAGGCGCCGTGGGCGATCTTGGCCAGGTTGGAGGAGAAGAACGCGACCTCGACCGTCAGCAGCAGCGACCCGAAAGCGATCAGCTTGAGCTTGGCGGTGTGCCACATCGAGCGGGCCACGGCCATGAACAGGATCGTGTTGAGGATGAAGGTGCCAGTGACCGCGACGCCGTAGATGTCCGCCAGGTTGGCCGAGTGCTGGAAGTAGAGGACCAGCGCGGCGACGCCGGCGGCGAGCATCCAGTTGATCAGCGGAACGTAGATCTGGCCCTCGAGCTTTGAGGTGTGCACGATCTTCAGCCGGGGCAGGAAGCCGAGCTGCACCGCTTGCTTGGCGACCGAGAACGAACCGGTAATCGCCGCCTGGGAGGCGATGATCGTGGCCATCGTGGCGAGGATCACCATCGGGATCCGCAGCCCCGAGGGAACCAGCAGGTAGAACGGGTTGCTGACCGTGTTTGGGTGCGCGTGGATCAGAGCCGCCTGGCCCAGGTAGGAGAGCATGACCGCTGGGAAGACGATCACAAACCAGGTCACGCGGATCGGGCCCGCACCGAAGTGGCCGCGGTCGGCGTATAGCGCCTCGGCGCCGGTGACCGCGAGCACGACCGCGCCGAGGGTGAGAAACGCGGCCACCCCGTGATCGAAGAAGAAGCGCACCGCCCATACCGGCGCCAGGCCCTGCAGCACCCCCGGGTGCGCGATCACCTCGCGAGCGCCGAGCGCGCCGATGACCCCGAACCAAATCAGGATCACCGGCCCGAACAGCCACCCCACGGCGCCGGTCCCGAACCGCTGGGCGGCGAACAGGCCGACGAGGATCACCAGCGCGATCGGCACGACCAGGTGGGCGAGGCCCGGGGTCGCGATGTTCAGTCCTTCGACGGCCGAGATCACCGAGATCGCGGGAGTGATCATCCCGTCGCCGAAGAACAGGCCGGCTCCGAAGATGCCGAGCGTGACCAGCGCTGCGGCATGCGGCACGCGGCGCCGTTTAACCAGGGCGGTGAGGGCCATGATCCCGCCGTCGCCCCGGTTGTGCGCGCGCATGATGATCCCGGCGTACTTGATGGAGACGAGGATCATCAACGTCCAGAAGATGAGTGAGACGACGCCGTAGACGCCCGCCGATGTGGTTCGGGCGGCGTTGGCGTGCGCGGTGAAGATGACCTGCTCGGCGTAGAGCGGACTGGTCCCGATGTCCCCGTAGACGATCCCCAGGGCGCCGAGCGCCAGGACGGTCTTGCCCGCGTGGGCGACTACGTCGCGGTTGTCATCGGCGGCGGCGCGCAGCGCGTCGGACGGCTCGGTGCTCGGCCGCGGGGCCACGGGACGCACCGGCCAGTAGCCGAGCTTGTGCGCGGCCTCGTTGAAGTTGCGGCGCATCGAGCACGGCGCGTCCGCTGCCAGATCGGGGGTCGGGACGCCCGGGGCGTGGGGTGAGACGGCCGGACCGAGCTGGCTCAGCGGCTCGATCGAGCGTGACGGATGCTCGCGGGCCACCGCGGGCCGGCGGCGGTGGGGGCGGGGGACGCGGGGGACGCGGGTCGCGAACATCTCACATCAGATGTTCGACCGGCGCTCGTCAACCGCGCGCTAAGAATCGGGGCGGCGGCGTAGAGATTTCGTCAAGACCCGCGCCGGGGCGGCCATGGCGGCCGTTCAGAACAGCGTGGCGGCGGTGACCGCCTTGGCCAGCAGCGCCTGTCCGGCGTAGGTGGGGTGAACGCCGCAGGTGCCGTAGCTGCCCAGCTGGGTGATCAGGCCCGCCAGGCACGGGCTGGCCCCGAACTTGGTCGAGCCGGCCTGGAACTCGCCGTAGCCGTCGGCGATGCGAACGTGGAAGGGCCGGGCGGCACTGTCCTGGGCGCGGTTGAGTGCGAGCGAGAAGGCGCTGAGCAAGGCGACGCTGTAGTTCAACGAGTAGTAGTTGAGGATCACGATCTGGCCTCTGTAGCCGGCTCGGCCGCGAACCGCGGACAGGGTCTGCTTGACGTCGGAGGAGATCGAAGCCAGCGTGGTCCGCAGCAGCGCCGGCGTGCAGCCACCGGAGGCGCCCTGGCAGCGGAAGAGGTCGTTGGCGCCGATCATCAGCGAGACGAGCCGGACGCCGGGATGAGCGCGCAGGTAGGTGATCGCGGCGGCGAGTTGTGAGCCCGTGTACCGCATGTGCAGCGGGTAGAGCTTTCGGTAGCCGTTCTCGCAGCCGTTGCTCGGAGCCGACGCGTTGATCAGGCTGGCCGCCGTCTCGCCCGGGCAGGAGAAGTTGGCCACCTTCAGGTGCAGCGCCTTCTCGATCTGCTCCGGGTAGCCGGGGAAGGTCGCGGCGGACAGGTAGTTGGGGGCGGGGACGACCTGCGGCTCCTGATAGCCGAAGGTGACCGAGTCGCCCAACGCCACGTAGCCCGAGCCCCGGGTCACCGGCGTGGTCGGGCTGAGGACCGGCGCCGTCCTGGTCACGGCACGGTGATGCGAGCGAGCGGCCGCCGTGCCTGCCGAGGAGACGGCGATGAGCGCGGCGACGACGGTGAGACGCAGGAGGCGAGCGGCGGTGGTCATGGCGACCGATCCTATGCTGCCGCGAGCGCGGCGCGCACGCTTGCGCGGTTCATGTCCGTCCCGCCGGCACGGCGGCGGGTGTCCTGGCCAGCTCAGCTCCACAGTCCACCGCCGCCGGCGGGGAGCCGGTCAGCTGACCACCGGGACAGTCGCCCGCAGGGACCGTGCGCCGGGTTCGGGTCTGCAGGCCCAGGCCGGCAATCCCGGCGATGAGCAGTAGTCCGCCGCCGATCTCGACCGCGAGGTGAAAGGCGTCACGAGAGGCGGTCGCGGCCGCTCGCGCGACAAAGGCTCGTTGGGCGGGCGGAATCGCGCGCGCGTCCACGGCGCCGAAGGTGTGGTGGCGGGCGGCGCTGACAGCTGCCGCGCTGGAGGTCGGCAGGTGGTGTCCGAGGCGCTGGGTGAGCAGGCCGCCGTAGTCGGCTGAGACGGCGGCTCCGACCGCCGCCACCGCGATCAGGCCCGCCGTCCGCGCGATCGCGTTGTTGACGGCCGAGGCGATTCCGGCCTCGGTGTCACGGGCGTCTGCGAGCACGGTTGCCGTCAACGGTGCGACGGTGAGGGCAAGGCCGAGCGAGAAGACGAGCAGAGCTGGGAGCACGTCCTGAAACAGTGAGACCGAGGTGCCGTAGCGGAGCATGAGGACAAAGCCGCAGGCCACCAGTACCGGGCCGACGGTGAGAAACGGACGGGGCCCGTAGCGGTCGGCCAACCGGCCCATCCGCGCGGACAGCAGGAACATGACACCCGTCGGGACCAGCCCCGTCACCCCCGACTTCAGCGCGCTGTAGCCGGCCACCTGCTGCAGGTAGATGGTGACGAAGAAGCCGAGGATCCCAATGCCCCCGTACATGGCCAACGTCTGGGCGTTGGCGACCGCGAAGTTGCGCCGCGCGAACATGCCGAGCGGGAGCATCGGATGGGGGACGCGGCCCTCGTAGACGATGAACGCGCCGAGCAGCAACACCCCGGCGGCGAGCGCTCCGCTGACGCCGGGGCTTGACCAGCCAAGCACGGGCTGTTCGATGAGCCCGAACGAGATCCCGGCCAGGCCACCGGCGGCCAGCCCGGCGCCACCCCAGTCGATGCCGACGTCCTCGCGCTCCTGGGCGCGGCCGGGGACCGCGATCCGGGCCAGGAACAGCGCGCCGATCACCAGCGGGACGTTGATCAGGAAGATCCACCGCCAAGAGGCGGAGTCGACGATCTGGCCGCCGAGCAGGGGGCCCGCGAGGATGCCGATCCCGCCCCACGCGGTCCAGCGGCCGATCGCGGCGCCGCGCTCGTCAGGGCCGAAGACGGCGACGATGATGGCCAGTGCGGCGGGCGTGAGCAGCGCGCCGGAGACCCCCTGCAGGGCGCGGGCCGCGATCAGCACGCCGATCGTCGGCGCGGCCGCGCACAGCGCTGAGCCGATCCCGAAGCCGAGCACGCCGGCCGTGAACACGCGCCGCTCGCCGAGCCGGTCGGTCAGCGAGCCCGCGAGCAGGATGAGCGCGCTGAGGGTGAGCAGATAGGCGTTGGAGATCCATTGCTGAGCGGCGAAGCCGCCGCCGAGGTCGCGACCGATCGCGGGCAGCGCGACGTTGACCGCGGTCGAGTCCACTGCGGCGATCGTCGAGGCGAGAATCGCACTGACCAGGGCCAGGCGCTTGACGGGGGAACTCGCCGCTGGCCGAGGCGTCCCGGACCTCGCGCTGGCCCCGGCGCTTTCCATGGCTAGGAGAGCATCGGGGACGGCGGGATCCGGGTGCTGCCGGTGACCTCGGGGATCAGCATCGCCACCTCGTCCGCGAAGCACCAGCTCCACTCCTCGCCCGGCTCCTGGGAACGGATCAGCGCGTGGCCGGAACTGCCCGCGTGGCGGCTGGCGTGCTGCCCGGGAGAGTCATCGCAGCAGCTGACGTGACCGCGCTGCAGGCAGATGCGCAGGTGCAGCCACACGCCGCCGTCACGCAGGCAGTCTTCGCAGCCATCAACTGCGGCCGGCAGCTCGGTCATCGTGATCGCACCGAGGTGCGAGCAGTCGGGGATCTTGCCGGACATAGGGCCAGCATGATAAGCCCGTCAAGCGCTCAGGCGGCGACGTCGGCGGTGGCCAGACGCAGGAGCGTGTCAGCACCGACGCCGCGGCCGGCGATCACGCAGGTGTGGCCGGCCCGCCGCCAGGTCACGAGCTCGGTCGCGCCCTCGCGCAGCAGCCAGTAGGAAACCCCTCCGCGGGTCACCACGCGTCCGGCTCCAAGCGGGATCGGCCCCCCGCCGACGATCGCGTAGCCGACGCGCCGCCCGTCGTGACCGCGGTAGAAGACGGTGACGACCGTGCGGTTCGCCACACGATCGGTCCGGGATCCGACCGCCCGCCAGCCGACGGTCTGCTGCCAGTAGGGGAAGGGGATCCCCGCCGAGCTGATGTCCAGCGCTCGTGTCCCGCGCTCGGCGGGGGGCGGGGAAACCGCGGCGGCGAGCGTCAGGTGCACGGTCTGGCGCAGTGAGGGCTGGGTGGCGCCGCCGCCGGCGAGGAGAACGAACGCCAGCACCGCGGCCAGCGCGACGGTCGTCGCCGCCGCCGGGAGCGCGAGGCGCAGGCG
>JALYZB010000215.1 GCA_030945945.1 Actinomycetota bacterium
TCCTGCAGGCCCTTGAGCGTGGTCACCAGATCGTTGACCACCTCGCCATCGAACAGCTGCACACCGAACAGCTCGAGCAGGTAGCGCAGCTCCTTGCCCTGCTTGCGCAGCTCGTGGTAGGCGGCCCCGGGACCGGAGGGGTCGATCGCTGAGCCCATCGCCCGGACGTGGCGGTAGACACGCCGGATCCGCCGCCCGGCGCTCCGGGCGATCGGCACCGTCGCGTCGGGCCGGTCGGAGACCGGGAGCTCGATCAGCGTCTCGAGCAGCATCTCCCAGTCGGTCAAGAGCTCGGTGGTCCGCCGCGAGGCCAGCGCGCGGGACGCGTCGGCGTGGGCGGCCAGGCGCCAGTGACCGATCACCGCACGCAGCGGACCGAGGTCGGCCCGCATCGGCGCGGGCAGCAGCCCGCGCAGCTCCTCGAAGCCGAGCAGGTACACGTCGAGGTCGCGGGCTTCACTGGTGGTCTGCTGAAGCCAGCGGAACTCCGAGCGAAAGCCGGGCAGCACCAACGGCGGGAACGCCCCGCGCAGCTGACGCTGGACGGTGCGCGAGCGCCGCACAGCGATCCGCAGCTGGTGCAGGAACTCGGGGTCCTCGCCGGTCATCGCGCCGTCGCGGTTGCCCTCGATCGCCTCGGTCAGCGCGCGCAGGACCGCGACCGCGGCCACGTCGGAGCGCTGGCCGCGCGAGAGCGCGACCGAGACCTTGGCCTTGGGGGCGTTGCTCACCGCCGCCTCATAACAGCAGCGCACCCAGGCGGCCCAGGGCCGCGTCGATCTCGGCCTCGCCGACGATCAGCGGCGGCTCCAGGCGGATCGTGCTCGGACCGGTCGCGTTGACGACCAGGTGCTGTTCGAGCAGCGCGCGGCGGGCGAGGTCGGGGGCCGAGATGCCGTCCCGCAGGTCGAAGCCGATCATCAGCCCACGGCCCCGCACCGCCGTCACCCCGGGCAGCTCGCCGACGCCCTCGCGCAGGCGCTCGCCGAGCTCACGTACCCGGCGAAGCAGCGCCGGCTCGGAGCAGATCTCCAGGGCGACGAGCGCCGCGGAAGCGACCAGCGGGCCGCCGGCGAAGGTCGAGCCGTGATCGCCGGGCTGAAACACGTCGGCCAGCCACGGGCCGGTGATCAGCGCGCCGGCCGGCAGCCCACCGCCCAGCGCCTTGGCGCTGGTCATCGCGTCGGGCACCACGCCGGTCTGCTCGTAGGCCCACAGGCTGCCGGTGCGACCCATGCCGGTCTGGATCTCATCGAAGAAGAGCGCCGCGCCGACCGCATCACAGGCCTCCCGGGCCGCGGCCAGCAGCTCCGCGGAGAGCACGTTGATGCCGCTCTCGCCCTGGATCGGCTCGATCAGCACGGCGGCGGTGTCGGGGCCGACCGCGGCCCGCACCGCCTCGGGGTCCTTGGCGCAGACGATGAAGCCGGGGACGAGCGGGGCGAACGGCGCCTGCTTTGACTCCTGCGGGGTGGCTGACAGCGATCCGTAGGTGCGCCCGTGAAAGCCGTCCTCCATGACCACGATCGACCCCCGCGGCCGCGCCCGGCGGGCGAGCTTGATCGCCGCCTCGACCGCCTCGGTCCCCGAGTTACAGAGAAACACCTTGCCGCCCAGCGAGCTCTCGGCCAGCGCCGCGGACAGCCGCAGGCCGGGCTCGGTGTAGTAGAGGTTGGTCGCGTGGGTCAGGCGCTTGGCCTGCTCGGTGATCGCCGCCACCACGCGAGGATGGCAGTGGCCGACGTTGAGCACCGAGATCCCGGCCAGGAAGTCCAGGTACTCGGTCCCGGCCTCGTCGCGCAGCCAGGCGCCCGAGCCCGAGACGAACTGGACGGGGTTGCGGATGTAGGTGCCGATCGCGTGCGCGGCCTCCAGCGCCTGCAGCTCGGCGAGCGTGGCGCTCACTGCCCACCGCCGATCTTGGTCCCCTGCCCGGCGTCGGTGAACAGCTCCAGCAGCAGCGAGTGCGGGACGCGCCCATCGACGATGTGGGCGAAGGTGACGCCGCCGTGGATCGCGTCAAGGCAGGCGGCGAGCTTGGGGCGCATCCCCCCGGCGACACCGGCCAGCCGGTCGGTGACCTGCGCCGCGGTGGCCTGCGAGATCAGGCTGGTGGGATCGGCGGGGTCGCGCAGCCAGCCGGCCACATCAGTGAGGAACATGATCTTGTAGGCCCCGAGCGCGCGGGCGACGGCGCCGGCGGCCTCGTCGGCGTTGATGTTGTAGGAGTTGCCCTCCCGGTCGGCCCCGACGCTGGCCACCACCGGGATGTAGTCCTGGGCGATGTGGGCGAGCACATCGATGTCGACCTTGTCGATCCGGCCCACGAACCCGATGTCCTGTCCGCTGGGCGCGGCCTGGCGCGAGGCGCGAAACAGCATGCCGTCGTCGCCGCACAGGCCCACCGCGGGCTGGCCGTGGCGGCCCAGACGCAGCACGATGTCCTTATTGACCTTGCCGACCAGCACCATCTTGGCCACCTCGACGGTCTCCGGACTGGAGACCCGTAGCCCGTCGACGAACTCGACGGGCAGGTTCAGCCGCTCCATGAAGCTGGTGATCTCCGGGCCGCCGCCGTGGACGATGATCGGGTTCATGCCGACGTACTTGAGCAGCACCACGTCACGCGCGAACTCCTCGCGCAGCGCCGTGTCGATCATCGCCGCGCCGCCGTATTTGATGACCACGGTCTGGCCGTGGAACTCGCGGATGTAGGGCAGCGCCTCGAGCAGGGTCGCGATGTCGCGCATCGGCTTCGGGCTCATGTCGTGTAGTCGGCGTTGATGGTCACGTACTCGTGACCGAGATCGGAGAAGTACAGCTCGACCTCGGCTCCCTCGCCGAAGAGCCCGATCTCGTATTCGACTTCAGCACGGGACACGGCGGCGCTGAGCGCAGCCGCGTCATAGGTGAGGTTGCGTCCCGCCGAGCAGACCTGCACGCCCTCGATCGTGATGTCAACGGCCAGCGGCGCGGTCCCGGGCATCGCCGCGCCGACCGCCTGGATGATCCGCCCCCAGTTGGGATCCCCGCCGTACAGCGCTGTCTTGACCAGCGAGGAGTTGGCGACCGAGCGCGCGACCGCGCCAACCGCCTCCGCATGGCCGCCGCGCACCACGACGCGCCCGACCCGGCGGGCCCCCTCCCCGTCGGCGGCGACCAGCAGCGCGAGCTGGCGCATGACCGCGTCCAGCGCCTCGCCGAAGCGCAGCTCGTCCTCGGACTCGGGCGCGACGGTCACCCCCGACGCGCCGGAGGCCTGCAGGATGACGGTGTCGTTGGTCGACAGCTGCCCGTCGACGCTGATCCGCTCAAAGGACCGCCGGACGCACACGCCGAGCAGCAGATCGCAGGTCTCGGGGGCCAGCACGGCGTCGGTCTGCACAAAGCACAGCAGCGTGGCAAAGCCGGGCGAGATCATCCCCGCCCCCTTGGCCTGGGCGGTCAGGGTGACCGCGCCGCCGGCCAGGGCCACGCTGACCCGGGCGCGCTTCTCAAACGCATCCGTGGTCTGGATCGCGGCCGAGAAGGCGGCGTCGCCGTCGGAAGTGAGCGCGTGCGCGGCGGCAAGGATCCCGGAGTTGACCCGGCGCATCGGCAGCGACACGCCGATCACGCCGGTCGAGGCGACCGCGACCCGCCGTTCGGGCGAGCCGGACACCATCGCGCCCGCACCCTGCATCTTGGCCGCGTTCTCAAAGCCGGGGCCGCCGGTGGCCGCATTGGCGTTGCCGGAGTTGACGACGATCGCGCGCAGGTGATCGAGCTCGCAGCGCTCGGTGCAGATCAGCACGGGCGCGGCGAGCACCCCGGAGCGGGTGAAGCGCGCTGCGCTGGTCGGCTCCAGCGCGTCACACACCATCAGTCCGATGTCGGGGCCGCCGCTGGGCTTGATCCCCGCCGCGACGCCGGCGGCGCGGAACAGGCCGGGCAGCCCGTCGCCCTCAAGCTCGGTCACCTGCTCGGGCACATCGACCCAGCGGGAACGGAAGAAGCTCAACTGATCCCCTCTCCCTCGGGGCGCCCGAACATCAGGTTGAGGTTCTGGACCGCCTGGGAGGCGGCGCCCTTCCAGAGGTTGTCGATCGCGGCGAAGACGATCACGCGGCCGGTCCGCTCGTCCCGGTGGACCGAGATCCGGCAGAGGTTGGTCTCCCGCACGTCGCGGACCCCGGGCGGCGCGTCGGAGAGCTCGACGAAGGGCTCGTCGGCGTAGAACTCTTGATAGAGCGCTCTAGCGTCCTGGGGCCCCCCATCTACAGGAGTCACGTAGCAGGACACGAGCTCCCCCTGATCGAGCGGGAGCAGGTGCGGCGTGAAGGTGATGCGCAGATCCGCCCCGAGCGCCTCCAGCTCCTGCTCGATCTCGGGCGTGTGGCGGTGGCGCGGCACACCATAGGCG
>JALYZB010000225.1 GCA_030945945.1 Actinomycetota bacterium
CTCCTGCATCCAACCCGGGGCCTGGGGAACGAGGCCGGCGTGGAAGTCAAAGGCGGCACCGACGCCGACGAGCACGGGAGCATCGAGGTGGGGCCGCATCTCGGCCATCCACTTCTCCTGCTTGGGCACGCCGATCCCGACCCAAACGACATCGGGCCGCGAGCCGTTGATCTCCGTGATCACCGACTCGCGCTCGGAGTCGATCAGCGGGCGGTGCGGCGGCGAATAGCCGCCGACGATCTTGAGCCCCGGATAGCGCTGACGAAGATTGAGGGCGAGCTGCACGAGTGCTCCCTGGTTGCGCCCCCCGTAGAGATACAGGCGCTGACCGGTCTCGGCGCTGCGGGCGCAGGAGCGCGCCATCAGCTCGGGGCCGTAGACCCGGTCCTCGAGCCGGTGACCGAGGGCGGCCAGGGCCCACACGAGCGGCTGGCCGTCGGGCACGTTGAGCGAGGAGGCGAGCAGCGCGCTGCGCAGCTCCGGGTCCTCGGCGGCAGCCATCACCGCGTGAACGTTGCAGACGCAGACGTAGCCGCGACCGTCCTGCTCGGCGGTGGCGTCGATCCAGTCCAGAGTGCTCTCGTAGTCAGCGAGACCAAGCGGGATGCCGACCACCGACACCGTGTCGGGGACGTGCGCGCCGGTCATGGCATCGGGCTGAGGCAGTGACCCATAGGGCCCCATGGACCTGACTCCGGATTCTGGTTTGATCCGCATGGATATCAATCGGCGCGGCCGGGATGTCCGGGGGGCACAGCGCTGAACACCACGTCCACCCATAGCAACGACCGCCAACGCAGATTGTTACGCGATTTCTTCCTTCCGGACAGACTCGGGCGCGAACCTGCACAACGGTAGCTACCGCCGACGTTCCCTCAGACGGTCTTGACCGGCTTCGCCGGGAATCCTTCACGCCTCCTCGTCGGCCTGCGCGTCGGCGGACACGGCGCGCGCCACGGCCACGACGGCGAGCGCAAAGCCCCCGAGCAGGCCGGCGCCCAGCATCCAGAATGTCCACGCGCCCATCCAGCTGGGACGAAACAATGCGGCCCGCGAGAAGATGCTCGGCAGGGCGCTGAACAGTGAACGCCGTTGATCGAGCAGCAAGAGCGAGAATTCGCGTCCGGTGGGCGTACCGGTCATGACAATCTTGGCGTCGATGGCGGGCGAGCCGGCAATTGAGAAGCGTCCGCGCAGGTCAGTCACGCACACCAGCAGGGCGATCCCACCCGCGACCTCTGGCTTGAGCTCGACCTGCTGTTCGGCCTCGTCCGTCCGCGCGACGGTCGTGCCGGCGGCCAGGACCCGCGTCCCGGACGCCGTACGGGCGCTCAGCCTCAAGCCGGCGGGGGCGCCGAGCGCGGCACCCCAGATGCCGACGGCACGAACTGGTGTCGCGCTCGTCACCGGACCCTCGCACACCGAACTGCCTGGCGCCAGGGTGAGCAGCGGGAACTGATTGGGCGCCCGCAGGGCGTAGGTGCGCGGAGTGACCGTGCCGAGCCCGGCATCGATCAGCGCGACGAGCATGACGAAGACAACGACCGCCGTCGCCGATCGGCTGCCGCGAGAGCCGGGGAGGAGGCGCCTCATAGGTAGTAGGCCTGCGCAACGGCCCCGAGCGAGGCACACTGGAGCGTGAGCAGAACGACGAGCACGAACACACCTGCCGGGGCCCGCACGCGGATCGGCAGGTGACCGCCGACGAGTCCGACCGCAAGGCCGAAGAGTGATATGAGCGGGAGCAGATAACGGCCCTGCAGGAATGGGCCGCCGCCGCCGATCAGCGCCCGGTACGCGGTGACGTGCAGCAGTCCGAGCAGCGCGAGGAGACACAGCGCGAAGAACGCCAACAGGGGGCCGGTGCCGGGGGATCGGCGACGGATGAGCAGGACGACCGCGGCCGCACCGATCCCGCCGATGGCGACGCCGGCCACGGCGTAGACCCACGGGGCGAGGGAGACGTCGAGCCAGCCGAAGGTTCCGAGCGCCCCGCGCAGCCAGACGTCCCACACCGCCAGGTCTGGCGAGGTCTTAAACGGGGTGAGGAAGGGCAGGCGCGGGAGATAGAA
Organism: Actinomycetota bacterium; assembly: GCA_030945945.1. Next base: position 2,073 of record JALYZB010000225.1, read on the forward strand.
CTGCCAGACGTAGGAGAGGAACTGGCGCGCATTGAACGCGGCTCCGTGGGCGTTGACGCTGGTCAGCGAGGTTCCGCCAAGCGTTGGGGCGAGCGCAACCCAGGCGAGCACTGGAGCAACAAGCACCCCGCCGGCCAGCATCAGTTGCCCCGCGGCGCGCCGTCGCTCCTCGCGCGGGCGCCGGCGCCAGCCGAGGAACATCGCCAGCAGCACCGGAGCCACGAGCGCATAGGAGGTGGCTTTGGCGAGGATCGCGGCCGCGGTCACCGCGCACAGCGCGAGGGCGTCGACGCGCTGAGCGGCGCGATTGATCACCCGCGCGCCGAGCCAGAGCGCGAACGTCCAGGTGGTCATCAGCAGGGCGTCTGGGTTCACACTCGTCGACATGAAGGTCGCCATCGGCAGCAAGCCGACGGTGGCCGCGCAGAGCAGCTGCGCCAGGCGCCGCCGCGCGAAGACCTCCCCGGCCAGCAGCCACGCGGCTGTCGTGGTGAGCAGGAGCAGCGCGACACCGAGCAGGCGCGTCGCGTAGAGCCGACCGAACGCCGTGCCGCCGTGATCAATCCAGGTGCCGATGGCGGCGAACAGGTAGTAGAGCGGGGGGTTGGCCGTAGCGCTGCTGAGCCCGCCGCCGTTGGTCTGCGACGGCGGGTTCGAGCCGCTCTCCCGGGCGGCATATTTCGCGGCGGCGGCCCCGCTCCACACCGGTGGCGAGAAGCGGGGAAAAAACGCGCCGCGGCTGGCGCCAACCGCGTCATCGGCGAAGTTGAGATCCGAGGACACGGACGGACGCCCCGGCACGCCGGCAAGAGTCAAGCTCTCGGCCAGAGGTTGCGCGTAGGCAGAATGGGCCATCTCATCCGGGCTCTGCCAGGGGGGCACGAGCAGCGCCCAGGCCACTCCGATGATGGTGACGAGGACCAGCAACACGCCGAGGCCGCGGGGGGCAAGCCCTCGCCGGGGGGCGGCCGCCGCTGATCCTCGCTGGACGGCCACCTCCATGGTCGGCAGCGTAGAGCAGACCCGGCGGGTCGCGAGGCGCGAAGATGTCGATGTCGTGTCCATCGTCACCGTCGCCATCCCGACGCTCAACGCCGGTCGGCCATTCGCCCGCGTTCTCGAGGCGATCCGCGCGCAGCGGGTGACCGCGAGGGTCGAGTTGCTCGTCTGCGATTCGGGGTCAACCGACCATACCGTCGCGACGGCCAGGCAACATGGCGCGCGGGTGATCGAGATCCCGTCCAGCGCGTTCTCCCATGGCGGCACGCGGAACCTGCTAATGGCTCAGGCCCGTGGTGACCACGTGGCCTTTCTCACCCAGGACGCAACCCCCGCCCATCCGGGCTGGCTGGCTGCTCTGCTCGGCGCCTTCACGGCCGCGGCCGACGTCGGACTCGCCTTCGGGCCGTATCGCGCACCGGAGGGAACGAGCGTGAGCGTGGCCCGGGAGATCGAAGCCTGGTTTGCCTCCTTCTCGGACGGGGGCCTACGCATCGACGCGCTCGTTCCGGCCGATCGCGGCCAGCCGCCGGAACGCTTCCTGGGTCACGTCGGTTTCTTCACCGACGCCAACGGGTGCGTGGCACGTCGGGCTTGGGAGCGCGTTCCGTTCCGCGATGTCGCCTACGCCGAGGACCACCTTCTCGCCCAGGACATGCTCCGTGCCGGCTTTGCCAAAGCGTTTGTGCCGGGCGCGCCGGTCTGGCATGCCCACACCTATTCGACGCGGGATTGGCTGCGGCGGAGCTTTGATGAGGCCCGTGCCGTCCGCGAGGTGTACGGATTCACGGCGAGCTCGCGGGCTCTCGCCAACAACCTGCGCGGTGGGGTGGCCGCGGATCTGCGCGCCGCGCGCAGTCTGGCACCGAGCACCGGAGCCGGCCCGGCCCCCAGCGAGCTGCTCGTGCTCAGAACCGCGCTGGCGCACCACGGGGCCCGCGTGGTGGGGACTCTGCTCGCCGGCCACAGTGCTCGCTGGCCGCGCTCGGTGGCCCGGCGTCTGTCGCTGGAGGGCCGCCCCTGAGGTGCAAGTGCCCACCGGCACGCACGTCAGTCTCAGTGGGAGGGTCGGCTACCCTCGGGGCATGCCAAGTCCAGCCGTCGGCGGCGAGCGGCTGCCTGTGGTGGTCGCGAGGTCTGTGAGCAAGTCCTTCAGCGTCCCGGAGGAGCATGTCCACACCTTCAAGGAGCGTGCGCTTCACCCTCGCCGCCGAATTGGACACCGCACCTACCGGGCTCTCCGGGACGTTTCCTTTGCCGTCGCGCCGGGCGAGTTCTTCGGCATCGCCGGACGCAACGGGAGCGGCAAGAGCACGATGCTGAAGTGCCTGGCCGGGATCTATCAGGCCGAGGGTGACATCTGGGTCCGCGGGCGACTCTCGACCTTCATCGAGCTCGGGGTCGGGTTCAACCCCGATCTCGCCGCCCGCGACAACGTGATCATGAACGGGGTGATGCTCGGTCTCACGCCACGCGAGGCCCGCAAGCGCGTCGACAGCGTGATCGAGTTCGCCGAGCTGGAGGAGTTCAAGGACCTCAAGCTCAAGAACTACTCGTCGGGGATGCACGTCCGGCTCGCCTTTTCCGTGGCGATCCAGGTGGACGCCGACATCCTGATGATCGACGAGGTGCTCGCGGTCGGCGACGCCTCCTTTCAGCAGAAGTGCTTCGACGTGTTCAACGATCTGCGCGACCGGGGCCGCACGATCATCTTCGTCACCCATGATATGGGAGCGCTGCAGCGCTTCTGCCACCGCGCGCTGCTGCTCGAACGGGGCGATCCCGTCTACCTCGGGGAGCCGCACGAGGTTGCCGAGCGCTATCTCGAGCTCAACTTCGGTCGCCAGGCGCAGTCGGCGGCGCAAGGCGACGGGCACACCGGTGACGGGACCGCGCGCATCCAGGAGGTGTGGGTCGAGGGCCCGTCCGGTGACCGGCTCAGCTCGGTTCCCCAGCACGAGGCGATGACGCTGTGTGCCCAGGTCCGCTTCGCCGCCGGGGTCGACGATCCCGCGGCGGGGGTGCGTGTCTACAACGACGAGCACCGGGCGATCCTCGTCGCCGACACGGCGACCGAGAATGAACGCAGCGGCCATTTCGCCGCCGGCGAGGAGGTCTTGTTCTCCTTCACCTTCGACAATGTCCTGGCCCCCGGCCGCTATGTCCCCGTGTTCCAGCTCACCCACCGGGGTTCGGGCCTGGACGTGATCGATCGCCTCGAGGAGGGCTTCTCGTTCGTCGTCACCGGCCCTGAAGCGCTCGGGGGCCTGATTGACCTGCCCGTACGCGCCGGGGTGCTGCGCTCGGACACGGTGAGCGGGGAGTGGAGCCCGGCATGAGCCTGGACGCCGAGCTTGTCCCCTACGGGGCACTGGGACGCCCGATCAGCGGCCCGCGCGCAGTTGCCGGGGGCTGGCAGCGGTTCTGGCATCTCACCTTCAACATCGCCTTCATGCAATGGAAGCTGCGCTTCTTCGGGTCCGCGCTGGGCTACCTGTGGCAGCTGGTGCGCCCGCTGCTGCTCTTCCTCGTGCTCTACCTGTTCTTCACCCAGGTGGCGCACATCGGCCGCGGCAAGGGCGCGAGCTATGACGACTACGGAGCCCAGCTGCTGTCGGCGATCGTGCTCTTCACCTTCTTCAGCGAGGCGACGTCCGGCGCGGTCCGCAGCGTGATCGAGAACGAGACGCTGGTACGCAAGATCCAGTTTCCCCGGATGGTCATCCCGCTCTCGGTCGTGCTGCTCGCCCTCTTCAACCTCGGCTTGAACCTCATCGTGGTGCTGATCTTCGCCCTCTTCGCCGGCGTCAGCCCAATGCTCTCGTGGCTGGAGCTGCCGGTCATCCTCGCCTTCTTTGTGCTCCTGTGCACCGGTATCGCGATGCTGCTCTCGGCGCTGTTCGTCTACATGCGCGACGTCGAGCCGATCTGGGAGGTCATCTCCCAGATTCTCTTCTACGCATCACCGATCATCATCCCGGTGGTTGCGGTCCAGCAGCGCGTCAGCCCGACGCTGCTGCACGCGTACATGCTCAATCCGCTGGCCGACATCATTCAGCAGTTTCGTCACGCCTTCATCACCACCGCCACCCCGAGCGTGGGTGCGCTGCTTGGCTCCGACGCTGCGATGCTCATCCCGGTCGGCATCATCCTGGCCATCTTCGCCCTCGGCCTGTGGGTCTTCAACCGGGTCGCTCCGCGGGTCGCGGAGGATCTCTAGTTCGACCCCGGCCGGCCGCTGCCGGCTGGCGCTAGCTTCGGATCGGCGGCGACTGATCGCGGCGGCGCAGACCCAGGATCGAGAGCAGGAAGGACGAGAAGAAGATCTGGATCCCGACGATGATCAACGTCGCGGCCAGGACAGCGATGTTCTCGTCGGCCAGGCGCCCGAAGCCGTGGTCGATCCAGTCGACGACGATCACCGCGCCGACGATCACCCCGGCCACGGCGAGGCTGCCGCCGAGCATCAGGCCGTGCTCGAGCTTGCAGCGCGTGCGCATGCGATCGAACCACCGGTCGCGCTCGCCCATGAAGTACGTCGCGTAGGCGTGTGCGCACACCCCGAGCGCCACCACCTGCGTGCCCACGATGGCCAGCAGCGCCCCGGCGATCAGGGCGTGGACATCCCAGTTGCGCCCGAACAGCCCCAGGTGGGCGATGACCACGAGCTC
>JALYZB010000237.1 GCA_030945945.1 Actinomycetota bacterium
TTGTGCAGGGTCACGAGACGCGCGCCGATGCTCTCGTGGGCCCGCAGCGCGTAGTGGAGGTAGGCGCGGGAGAAGCCGCCGTCGCAGGCCGGGCACGGGCAGCCCTCGAGGATCGGCTCGTCAGCGGTCCGCCACCGGGACTTGATCAGATTTAACCGCCACCGACGTGCTGGATCGGGGGCGATCGCGGTCCCGTGGCGTCCCAGGCGCGTCGGCATCGCGCAGTCAAACGTGTCGATTCCGGCCTGGACGCCGAAGATGAGGTCGTCGATCTCGCCGATGCCGAGCAGGTGCCGGGGCCGATCGGGGGCAACGCGCGCAAGCTCGGTGGTCGTGAAATCGACCACCCCGTGCATCTGCGCCTTGTCCTGGCCCAGTGAGCCGCCGATCGCGATCCCGTCGCAGGCACTGGCGGCGACCGTCTGCACCGAGGTGGTGCGCAGGTCGGGCTCGATGCCACCCTGGACGATCCCGTAGACCGCCTGGTCGCGGGGGCCGTGATCGGCGTGCCAGCTCAGGCAGCGCTCCAGCCAGCGATGGGTGCGCTCCATCGAGCGGGCCGTGTAGTCCCGGGTGACGTGAAAGGGCGTGCACTCGTCGAACACGAGCGCGATGTCCGAGCGCAGCGCGGCCTGGACCTCCATCGAGGTCTCCGGGCCCAGGAACCGCTCACCGCCGTCCAGATAGGATCGAAACCGCACCCCGCGTTCCTCGATCGCGAGGATCGACCCCGTCGAGGCGCCGGGGGTGGCTCCCCGGCGGCCCTTAATCTCGTCGGCGACCCCGCCGTGGCCCATCGAAAAGACCTGAAAGCCGCCGGAGTCGGTGATGATCGGACGCTCCCAGCGCATGAACCGGTTCAGCCCGCCGAGCTCAGTGATCAGCTCCGGTCCCGGGGCCAGGAACAGGTGAAAGGTGTTGCCCAGCACCATCTCGTAGCCGAGCGCCTCGACGTCGCGCGGCTCGAGTGTCTTGACGGCGCCGCGGGTGGCCAGGGGAACGAAGGCGGGCGTCGCCACCTCGCCGTGGGCGAGATGCAGGATGCCCCGGCGAGCACGACTGTCGCGGTCCCGGGCCTCGATCGTGAACACGGCAGCGGACCCTACTCGGCAGTCCGAACTCCCGGGGTTACCCGGTCGGGGAGCCGGCATTAGCCTTACCCGATGCGCTGCGCGTTCGCACTGGCCGCCCTCGCGCTCGCCGTCATCGCGGCCGGTTGCGGCTCGGCGAGCGCCCCGACCCCGTCTTTGGGCGCCACCGCGGCGGCCCGGACGCTGTTCGCCGGCTCGTGCGGCGGCTGTCACTCCCTCACCGGGCACGACACCCCGTCCCGTCAGGGCGGCGACCTGCTGGGGGTACGGGTGCGCCGTCCGATCGCCCTGGAGTTCGCGCGCGAGATGCCCGTCCGCCCCCGGCTCACCGAGGCCCAGTTGGGCACGATCGTCGACTACATCGCCGCCGTCCAGCGCGGCAGCCGCTGAAGGACCGCTAGGGAGCGGGAACGAGCTCGCCGACCTCGGCGAGCGTGGTGCCAGTGGGCGTCATGCCACCGGCAATCAGGATCGCGCTGCCAATCCGCAGCACCGCGGCGTCGGAGGTGGGCGCCGGGAGGTGCCCGGCCGCCCGAATCCTGCCGGTCGCCGTGTTGATCGACCAGATCGCTGAAGTCTGGCCCGTGGTCGAGTCGCTGCGGCCGCCGACCAGATAGACATAGGAGCCGATCGTGACCGCGCCGGCGTGAGTGATCGGGTGGCGGAGCCGTGCCAGCTCGCGGGTGTGCCCGGTGGCCGGGTTGAAGATGTAGACCGCGCCGCTGGCGCCGCTCGGCGTGGTGCCGCCGACGACCAGGAGCTGGCCGATCGGACCGGGCGTCACCGCGGCGTAGCGCAGCCCCACCGGCAGGTGCCCGACGACCCGGGCCCCGCGGCCCGGTGTCCAGGCGACCACGGTGTTGAGGAAGTTGGCGCCGTCGTAGCCACCCACGATGTAGGCGGTCGCTCCGACCTGCGTGACCGCGACGTCAGACGCCGGCGACGGCAGGCGTCCAGCGGCGTGGACCGAGGCGGTGGTCGGATCGATCTTGAAGATGTGGTCGTACTCGGTGAGGTTCCCGCCTCCGAAAACGTACCCGCCCTGCGACAGACCGGCCGCCTGGGCGTCGTGCTGGGCGCCGGGCAGCGTCCCCGAGCGCACGATGTGGTGCAGGTCGCCAATGTCGACCTCCGTGGTCGAGGTGTCCGCGGCGCTCAGCCCTCCGGCGAGCAGGAATCGCGATCCGCCCAGCACGGCGAACGCCGGATCGCGCAGCGGTGCCGGGAGCGAGTAGAGGTGGCGGAAGACAAAGGTGGCCGGCGCTGCGACGGTCGCGGTCGTTCGCTGGGTGGCGCGGTGCGCGTGCGAGCCGGTCGTCGTCGCGCTCGAGCCACCGCAGCCGGTGACGAGCAGGGCGAGAACAACCGCGGCGTAACGCAGTCTGCGGGGAATATTTGTCATGCTGGTCAAGGGAGGATGGAATTCGCCGCGGGTTGGTCTCAGTCCCGTGCGACTGTCCGCAGCCTAGCCAAGCCACCGCCCACCCCAAGTCCCCGTGACCGCCATGCTCTCGAGAATTCTCCTGCCCGCAGTCTTGCGTCCTCGCACGACAGGTCCGCGATCGGTGCCCGCATTCGGGCTCGCGATGGCGATCGCGCTCGCCATGGCCGGCTGCGGGGGGTCCGGCGGCCACACCGCGACCGCCCGGCACAGCTCGACCACCCCCGCTGAGCGGGCGACCGCTGCGGCGCGGCGCAGCAACGTGTACGCCGGGACCGCCCCGGGGGACCTCAGCTCAGTTGTCCGCGGCGATCGCCAGCTCGTCTACGTCCCCAACGGGCTCTCCAACACGGTCTCGGTGATCAGCCAGCGCACGCTCAAGGTGATCGGCACCTTCCCGACCGGCGGACTGCCCCAGCATGTCACCCCCTCCTGGGATCTCAAGACCCTGTACGTCGACAATGACGTCGGCAACACGCTGACCCCGATCAACCCGCAGACCGGGCGACCGGGCCGGCCGATCCCCGTCGAGGACCCGTACAACCTCTACTTCACGCCCGACGGCCGATTCGCCATCGTCGTCGCCGAGCGACTGCTGCGCCTGGACTTTCGTGATCCGCACACGATGAGAATGGTCCACTCGCTGTCGGTCCCGATGTGTGACGGCGTCGATCACGCGGACTTCTCCCCGGGTGGCCGCTACATGTTCGCCAGCTGCGAGTTCAACGGGCGGATGATCGAGGTCGACCTCAAGACCCAGCGCGTGCTCCGCACGCTGACCCTCAAAGGCGGCCACTCCAGCCCTCAGGACGTCAAGCTCTCCCCCGACGGCAAGACGCTGTACACCGCCGATCAGCTCGCCGGCGGGATCTGGGAGATCAACCCCTCGACCCTCAAGGTCACCGGGTTCCTGCACACCGGCGCCGGCGCCCACGGTCTGTACCCCAGCCGTCTGGCCCACTACCTGTACGTTTCCAACCGCGCCGCCGGAACGATCTCGGTGGTGAGCTTCCGCACCCGCCGGGTGATCCGCACCTGGACCCTGCCCCCGCCGGCCAGCCCGGACATGGGCGGCGTCTCGGCCGACGGCAGCACCCTGTGGCTGAGCGGGCGCTACAACGCGGTCGTCTACGCGATCAACACCGCCACCGGTAAGCTGCGCGCCGAGATCCCGGTCGGCCAGGGCCCGCACGGACTGTGCGTCTGGCCCCAGCCCGGCAGCTATTCGCTGGGCCACACCGGCATCCTGCGCTGAATCCGGGCGGGCCCGAGCCGCACCTGCGGCCCGAGCCCGCGGGATTAGTTTCAGACGCCGGCGGGTGACGCCTCCGCCCTGCTTGCGCCGCTCTCAGAGGCGGACGACTCTGACCCCGCGGACGGCTCGGACCCGGCAGCGGAGCCGACCGTGATTGCGACCTTGCGCGGCGTGCGTTGTGCGGGCTTGGGGATGGTCACCTCGAGCACGCCGTTCTCGAACTGAGCGATGATCGCCTCGGGGTCCACGCCCTCGGGCACCCGCAGTGAGCGGCGGAACGAGCCCGAGCTGCGCTCGAGGCGGTAATAACCGCCGGTGCGCTCCTCGTGCTCGGAGTGGCGCTCGCCAGCGATGGTCAGCACGTCGTTCTCGATCTCAATCGCGACGTCCTTCTCGCTCAGGCCGGGCAGGTCCGCGCGCAGCGTGTAGTCGGTCTCGTTCTCGAGCACGTCAACGGCCGGGGTCCAGCGGCGCTGACCACGCGCCGGAGCGATGGTCTGAGTATCGAAGAACGAGTTGACGAGGCGGTTGACGGGAATGGGTTCCCAGCGGATCAGAGCCATGAGGGTTCTCCTTGAAGAGGTTTGAATCACTGCTGTAAGAGGCAGTATGAAACCTTAGTCACTACGTGTCAAGTTTTCTTCTGTCTTCCTAGCGCGATGAGTACGTTTGCTGCGCCGAAGGTTGGCAGCCGAAATGGTCAATCTCGGTCGAGATGGCGGCCAACCGAGTACCGCCACAGGGCCGAGGCGCGCCGGCCGTGCGCAGCCACGAACCTCGGACCCGCGCCCATCGGGTACATCGGCCAGCCGGAAAAGCGGTCAGCGGTTGATCAGCGAGGTGCCGGTCATTTCGGCCGGCTGATCAATCCCCAGCAGCGCCAGGATCGTCGGAGCGACGTCGGCGAGCACACCGCCGGAGCGCAATGACAGCGCAGGATCGCCCCCCGTCACGATCACCGGCACCGGGTTCAGCGAATGTGCGGTATTGGGCGAGCCGTCGGGCTCGAGCATGTGGTCGGCGTTGCCGTGGTCGGCGGTGATCAGGCAGGCCCCGCCCGACGCGGTCACCGCGGCGACCACCTCCCCCAGGCACCGGTCCACGGTCTCGACCGCCTGCACGGCGGCCGGGATCACCCCGGTGTGCCCGACCATGTCCGCGTTGGCGAAGTTGATGATCCCGAATCGGAACCCGCCGTCCCCGTCACCGTCCCCGCCGACGTCCTCATCGTCACTCCCGCCCTTGCCGTCGGCCGTCCAGGCGCCGATGAAGGCCTGGGCGGCCTCCGGGGCGCTCATCGCCGGCTTGTGATCGTAGGTCGGCACGTCCCGGGGTGAGTCGACCAGCTTGCGCTCCTCGCCGTCGTACGGGGTCTCCTCGCCGCCGTTGAAGAAGTAGGTGACGTGCGGGTACTTCTCTGTCTCGGCGACGTGCAGCTGGCGGCCGCCGCCGGCGGCGATGACCGCGGCCAGGGTCGTCTCGGGCCGCTGCGGCGGAAAGGCCACGGGATACGGCCAACCTTCTTCGTACTCGGTCATGCAGGCCAGCCGAACGACGGGCTCTCCCCCGCCCCGGTCAATCTCGGCACACGACGGGTCAGCGAGCGCGCGGACGATCTCGCGCATCCGGTCGGGGCGGAAATTGAGGCCCAGCACCGAGTCCCCGGGGCGGATCCACGCCTCCTGGGTCCCGATCCGCGTCGCGGCGATGAACTCATCTGTCTCGCCACGCTCGTAGGCGGCCCGGCAGGCATCGGCACCCGAGTCCGCGGTGTGGTCGGCCGTGCCGTGGACGAGCAGGTCATAGGCCTTCTGGACGCGATCCCAGCGCCGATCTCGGTCCATCGCGAAGTAGCGCCCGATGACGCTGCCGATTCGGCCCGCGCCGGCAGCGTCCATTCGGGTCTGCACGCGCTCAAGATACACCGCGCCTGACGTCGGGAGCGTGTCGCGGCCGTCGGTGAAGGCATGCAGGACGAGGTCGGAGACCCGCAGCGTGGCCGCCAGCTCGATCAGCGCCTCGAGGTGCTCGAGGCTCGAGTGCACGCCGCCGTCGGAGACCAGGCCAATGATGTGGACGCGCTCGGACGCGGTCAGCGCAGCGCGCAGCACGTCGTTGGCAGCCAGCGAGCCGTCCGCGGCCGCGGCGTCGATCCGCGTCAGGTCCTGCATGATCACGCTCCCGGCTCCGAGGTTGAGATGACCGACCTCGGAGTTGCCCATCTGACCCTCGGGAAGCCCGACGGCGCGGCCGCACGCCGTCAGCGTGGTGGTGGGAAAGCGCGCCCAGAGATCGTCGAAGACCGGCGTGTCGGCCTGCGTGACCGCGTTGCCCGGCCCGGCCTCGGCCAGCCCCCAGCCGTCGAGCACGATCAGCGCCGCACGGGCGACCGGAACCGACGACGGGGCCGGGCTCGGCACGTGCCTACCCGGCGGCGGCGACAATCGCGGCCAGCGATTCGACGTCGAGGCTGGCTCCGCCGACGAGCGCGCCGTCCACGTCGGGCAGCGCCATCAGCTCGACGGCGTTCTCGGGCTTGACGCTGCCGCCGTAGAGGTTCCGGGTCCGTTGGGCGGCCTGGACGGAACGATCACCGACCAGCGCACGAACGAAGGCGACCGCCTCCTGGGCCTGATCGGGAGCGGCCACCTGTCCGGTTCCGATCGCCCAGATCGGCTCGTAGGCGATGACGATCTCGCCGAGCTGATCGGGCGAGATCTTGGCCACCGCCTCCTGGACCTGCTGGCGCAGCTTGCGCTGGGTGTCGCCTCGCTCGCGCTCCTCCTCGGTCTCGCCGACGCACAGCACCGGCAGCAGGCCGGCGGCCAGCGCCGCGGGCAGCTTCTGGGCCAGCGCCTTGTCGGTCTCGCCGAACAGCTGGCGGCGCTCGGAGTGGCCGAGGATCACGCCCTGGACGCCGACGTCGGAGAGCATCGCCGGGGAGACTTCACCGGTGAATGCGCCCTCGTCGGCCTGGTGCATGGTTTGTGCGTAGACGGCGACCCGCGAGCCACGCGTGGAGTCGACCATCGCCTCCAGCGCCGTGAACGGCGGGCAGATCGCGACCTCAGCGTGCTGCACCGACGAGACGCGGGGCAACAGCGCCTGGATGAAATCCTCGGCCTCCTGGACGGTCTTGTACATCTTCCAGTTACCCGCGATCAGGGGGATGCGTTCAGCGCGGGTCTCGGCCTCAGTCGCGCTCATGCCAGCGCCTCGACCCCGGGCAGCGGTCGGCCCTCGATCAGCTCCAGCGCCGCCCCACCGCCCGTCGAGAGGTGGGTGACCTCGTCACCGAGCCCGAACCGCTGCAGGGCCGCGGCCGAGTCCCCGCCGCCGACCACGGTCACGCCGGGAGCACCGGCGACTGCGCGGGCGACGTGCCGCGTGCCGGCGCTGAACGGCTCGAGCTCGAACGCGCCCATCGGCCCGTTCCAGAACACCGTTCCGGCCGTGAGCACGATCTCCCCAAAGGCCGCGGCGGTGCGCGGGCCAATGTCCAGGCCCATCATCCCGTCCGGGACGTCGACCCCATCCAGTGCCACCGGCTGCGCGTCGGCGCCGAAATGGTCGCCGAGAACGAGGTCAGAAGGCAGCGCCAGCGATGCCCGGGCGTCGTGAGAGGAGGCGATCAGGCCCCGAGCCAGCGCGACGTCCTCCGCGGCGCACAGCGAGTCGCCGATCGCGTGGCCCGACGCCGACAGAAACGGGAAGCACATCGCACCGCCGATCAGGATCGTGTCGGCGGCCCGCAAAAAGGACTCGATCACTGCGAGCTTGTCGCTGACCTTGGCGCCGCCGAGCACGGCCACCATCGGCCGCGACGGGCTGCGCAGAAGCTCGGTGAGGACACTGACCTCCCGCTCAAGCAGCAGGCCCGCCGCATGCTCGGGCATCCGGCGCGCGACCCCCTCGGTCGATGCGTGGGCCCGGTGGGCGGCCCCGAAGGCATCGTTGACGTAGACGTTGGCGAGCGCAGCGAGCGCCTCAGCGAGCGCGTCGTCGTTGCTGGTCTCCCCCCCCTCGAAACGGATGTTCTCCAGCAACAGCACTTGCCCGGGCTCAAGGCCGGCGGCCAGCGCCGCCACGTCTGGTCCCACCCCAGCTGGCGCGAGCGTCACCTCGGTCTTCAGCAGCTCCGACAGTCGCGTCGCCACCGGCCGCAGCGAGAGCGCCGGGTCCACCCCCGAGGGGCGGCCGAGATGGGAGACGAGCACCAGCGCAGCCCCGTGCTCGCGCAGCCACCGCAGCGTCGGCAGCGCCGCCCGGATCCGGGTGTCGTCGGCGACCCCGCCGTCGGCGAGCGGGACGTTGAAGTCGACCCGCACCAGCGCCCGCCTGCCCTCCAGCTCACCAAGATCCGCGAGCGTTCTCACAACAGCTGCTGCACGAGATCAGAGACGCGGTTGGAGTAGCCCCACTCGTTGTCGTACCAGGCGACGACCTTGACCATGGTGCCGTCCATCACCGCCGTCAGCTGGGAGTCCACGATCGACGAGGCGGGGTTCTTGACGATGTCTGAGGAGACGATCGGATCCTCGGTGTAGAGCATCAGTCCGTGCAGCGGACCGCTGTCGGCAGCCGCCTTCAGCGCTGCGTTGACCTCCTCCACGCTCGTCTCTCGGTTGGCCTCGATCGTGAGGTCGACGACGCTGCCCGTGGGCACCGGGGCACGCACCGCGAAGCCGTGCAGCTTGCCGTTGAGCTCGGGGATGACCGCCCCGATCGCCTTGGCCGCGCCCGTGGAGGCGGGAATCAGATTGACCGCGGCCGCGCGAGCCCGGCGCAGGTCCTTGTGGGGCATGTCCTGCAGGCGCTGGTCGGCGGTGTAGGCGTGGATCGTGGTCATCAGGCCGTGCTTGATGCCGACGGTCTCGTGCAGGATCTTAGCCACCGGCGCCAGACAGTTGGTCGTGCAGGAGGCATTGGAGATGACCTGATGGTTGTCGCGATCGTAGGCCTCGGGAAAGTTGACGCCGAGCACGACGGTCGTGTCGGGATCGGTCGCCGGAGCGGAGATCACGACCTTCTTGGCTCCCGCGTCCAGGTGCTTGGAGGCGTTCTCGCGATCGGTGAACAGACCCGTGGACTCGATCACCACATCGGCGCCGAGCTCGCCCCACGGCAGCGCGCCCGGGTCGCGCTCGGCCAGGACCCTGATCTCGCGGCCGTCGACCTTCAAACCGCTGTCGGTGGCCTCGACCTGGCCCGGGAAAGGACCATAGGTCGAGTCGTACTTGAGCAGATGGGCGATCGTCTTGGGGTCCACCAGGTCGTTGAGAGCCAGCCACTCGATGTCGGCCCCCCGCTCGTAGGCGGCCCGGAACACGTTCCGTCCAATCCTTCCGAAGCCGTTGATACCGACACGTACAGCCATGCGTGCACCCTCCAGAGATTCGCCTGCCGTGGACAAGAAACGCCGGCGGCGGGCACTCGGCACCGGCGCCGAACAGGCTACCTGAGGGCTCCGCACGAGGCGCGCGCCGCCGCGCGGCCCTCGGATCACGCCTCCCTCCCGCCGCCCGCTACCGGCGCGAGACGATCTCGACGCGCAGACCATCGGGGTCGAGCAGGTAGCCCGCGTAGTAGCGCCGCCCGTAGGAGGGGCGCTGGCCCGGCGCACCGTCGTCGCGACCGCCGCTGGCGATTCCGGACCGGTGGGCGGCGTCGACCGCTACCTTGCCACTGGCCTGCAGGGCGACGTGGCCGTAGCCGGCGGCGGGAGCGCGCCCCCGGACCACGAACCAGATCACTGGGGAGTTGACGCCGTAGGCGACCGCGTGCTCGGACTCGACCATCCGCCGCGCGCCCAGCGCGTAGAAGACAGCGTCGTAGAAGCGACCGGACCGGGCCAGCTCGGTGACCTCGAACCCGAGGTGGTCGATCACGCAGGCCTCGTCACGTCACGGTGGAGGCCCTCGACCAGGAATTCGCGGCGGTCCCCGTACCGGGCGGCGAGGTGCTCAACGATCGCCACCGAGCGGTGGCGGCCGCCCGTGCAGCCGATCGCGAGCACCAGATGCGCCTTGCCCTCGGCGAGGTACTGGGGCAGGAGGTAGTCCAGGAGCGGGTGCAGGTGGTCATAGAAGCGATCGAGCTCGCCGCCGGCGTTGATGAAGGCCACGATCCGCTCGGCGTGACCGGTCAGCGGACGCAGCTCGAGTTCGTAGTGCGGGTTGGGCAGAAAGCGCACGTCGAACATCAGGTCGGCGTCGCGGCTCTGGCCGTACTTGAAGCCGAAGCTCTGAAAGGTGACCGCCAGCCGCCCGGGGGTCCGGGTCGGGAGCAGCTCATCGGCCAGCCGGCGGCGCAGCATGGCCGCGGTCAGTCCCCGGGTGTCGATGACCACGTCGGCCTGCTCGCGGATCGGCGCCAGCTGCTCACGCTCGCGGTCGATCCCCTCCGCAACACTGCCCGCCGGCGACAGCGGATGCCGGCGGCGCGTCTCCTTGTAGCGGGTCAGCAGCGTCTGCTCGTCGGCCTCCAGGAACAGCACGCGGTGGCGCACCCCGGCCCGCTTGAGACCGTCGAGCATCGCCGACAGGCCAGCGAAGTATTCGCCGCCCCGGACATCGGAGACGACGGCGGCGTGGGTGACCTTCGAGCCCTCGTGTATGAACAGCTCGACCAGCGATCGGATCATCTCCGAGGGAAGGTTGTCCACGCAGAAGTAGCCCTCGTCCTCGAAGGCGGCCATCGCCGTGGACTTCCCGGCCCCCGAGAAGCCCGTGATCACGACGAGATCGATGAGGGCCGAGCCTTCCACCGCAGGCCGAAGTGTGATGATCAATGCGGACGAGCGCGTAACGAGACCGTGACGGCTCGCCGGCGGTCCCAGGTGTGCGACCATGCCGCGCGTGCTTCGACGCCACTTGTCCACGGTGGCGCTCGGACTCGTGCTGCTGGCATTCGCGGGCGGGACGGTCGCTCCGGCCGCCTGGGCCGACACGATCGCCGCCAGCGTGTCGAGCACGCCGGTGGGGCAGGCCCTGCCCGATGGCTTCCTCGGCGTCTCCTTCGAGTTCCGCGCGCTGCATCAGTACACCGGCCGGGACCCCCGGGCGGTGGATCCCGTGCTCGTGCACCTGCTCGACGGACTGGCCCCCGGCTCCGCGCCCTCCCTGCGGGTCGGCGGCGACAGCACCGACGGCAGCTGGTGGCCGATCCGGGGCGTGGTCCCGCCGGGCGGCATCTACTATCGGCTGACCCCGGGTTGGCTGCGGGCCGCCCAGGCCCTGTCCGCCGAGCTCAAAACTAGAATGATTCTCGGAATCAATCTCGAGGCCGGCCGTCCGGCGATCGCCGCGGCCGAGGCCCGCGCCTTCGCAGCGGGCATCGGGCGCCGCTACATCCAGGCCCTGGAGATTGGCAACGAACCGGATCTGTACGGCGTCTTTCCCTGGTATCGCGACCGCCGGGGCCACCTGCACCGCTCGCGCGCCGGCCACTACAGCCTCGCCAACTACACCAGCGAGTTCAGCCACCTCAGCCAGGTGCTGCCCCGAATACCGCTCGCCGGCCCGGCCGTCTCGGGCCCGGACTGGATGGGCAAGCTCGCGGGCTTCATCGGCCAGGAGCCCCGCCTGGGCATGGTCACCTACCACCGCTATCCGCTGCGCGCCTGCACCACCGACGCCTCACAGCCCAGCTTCCCGACCATCGGCCACCTGCTCGCCGACAGCTCCTCGGCCGGACTGGCCGACGCGCTGGCCCCGTTCGTGGCCGTCGCGCACCGGCATCAGCTCCCCTTCCGCCTGACCGAGATCAACACCGCGTCCTGTCAGGGCCAGCCCGGCGTCAGCGACACCTTCGCCTCCGCCCTCTGGAGCCTGAACACGATGTTCAACCTGGCCCGGCGCGGCGTCGACGGGGTCAACTTCCACATGCTCCCCGGTTCGCACTACGAGCTCTTCTCCCCGTCGCAGACCCAGAGCGGTGGCTGGCAGGCGGTGGTGCACCCGGTCTACTACGGCCTGGACCTGTTCGCCCAGGCGTTTCCGGTCGGTGCCCGGCTGGTCCCCGTCACCGCGCCCAGCGGCCCGACCAAGGTGTGGGCCACACAGGCCGGTGACGGCGCCCTCCGGGTCACCCTGATCAACCAGGATCCGGCGGCCGAGCACGACGTCCAGGTCCAGATCCCAAACTCGACCACGCCCGGCAACCTCGAGACGCTGACCGCGCCGAGCATCAGCTCGACCGACGGCGTCGCGCTGGGCGGCCAGAGCTTCGGCGGCCAGACGAGCACCGGTACGCTGCCCGGGCCTCCCACCACCACACCGGTCACGCCGGTCACCGGCAGCTACACGGTGCCGCTGCCCGCGGCGAGCGCCGCGCTGCTCAGCATCCCGGGAGGCCCCGGCGGAACCCCGCTCGTGCGCCACCGCTCACCACGCTGACAGCCGGTCGCGCTCAGACGCCGGATTTGTGCAGCTCGCGGTACATCTCGCGAGCGAGCTTGCCGGGCAGCCCCGGCACCGATTCAAGCTCCTCGCGCGACGCGGAGAGGATCGCGTCCGGCGAGCCGAAATGGGCCAACAGGGCGCGTTTGCGAGCCGGGCCCACGCCCGGGAGGTCGTCGAGCACCGAGGCGGTCATCGCGCGGTCACGGCGGATCCGGTGGTGGGTGATCGCAAACCGGTGCGCCTCGTCGCGGAGACGCTGGAGCAATTGCAGTTCGGGGGTGTCGTGGGCGAGGATCAGCGGCGCGTCGCGATGGGGGATGAACACCTCCTCAATCCGCTTGGCCAGCGAGATCACCGTCACTCCGCGCTCCCGGAAGCCCTGCAGCGCCCGCAGGCCAGCCGCGAGCTGGCCCTTGCCACCGTCGATCACGACGACGTTGGGCAGCGCGGCGAAGCTCGGGTCGTAGTCCTTGTCGTGCGGTGAGACGTCACGCTGCTGCTCCCAGCGGGCCATGCGACGACCGAGGATCTCCTCCATCGAGGCAAAGTCGTCCGGGCCGTAGTCGCCGCCAGCGACCGCGCCGTCGCCGACCGAGAAGACCTTGAAGCGACGATAGTCGGATTTCTTCGGCGCTCCGCCCTCGAACACGACCATCGAAGCGACGGTATTGGTGCCCATCAGGGTGCTGATGTCAAAGCACTCGATCCGCAGCGGGATCGTGTCGAGCCCGAGCGCGTTCTGCAGTCCGTCCAGCGCCTCGACGCGCTGCTGACGCCGGCGCTCGGAGCGCAGCTTCTCCTGATCGATGGCCAGCCGGGCGTTGCGCTCGGCGAGCTCGAGGATGCGGCGCTTGTCACCGCGCTCGGAGGCCCGGATCTCGACCGTGCCGCCGCGGCGCGCGGTCAGCGCTTCGGCGAGCGGTCCGGGAGAGGCGGGGGGGGTGGCCATCTCCCGTTGTACGATCAGCAGCGGCGGAACCGTCATTGCGCTCGCGTAGTACTGGAGGATGAACGCCTCGGCGACATCGGCGACCCCGGCGTCGGCCGCGTTGTCTAGGTAGAAGCTCTGGCGGTCCGAGAGCACGCCGTCGCGGACCTGGAAGACCTGGGCGTTGGTCTCGCCGTCGTTTGAGGCCACTGCGATCGCGTCAAACGAGCCGCCACCCTCGTGGGCGACGCGCTGACGCTCGAGCAGCGAGTGGATCGCCCGCAGCCGGTTGCGCTCCCGGGCAGCGTCCTCGAAGCGCTGCTCAGCGGCGGCGAGCCGCATCTCGTACTCGAGCTTGACCTCGATCTCCTTGTAGCGACCCGATAGGAACGCGATCACGCCGTCGATCGCGGCTCGGTACTCCCCCTCCGAGACGTAGCCGACGCACGGCGCCTCGCAGCGCTTGATGAAATAGTCCAGGCACGGCGAGCCGCTGCGCCGGCCCGGCTCGGGCCCGTCGCAGGAGCGGAACATGAACACCTTGCCGAGCACCTCGAGCGTGGACCGCACGCGCTTGGCGTTGGAATAGGGGCCGAAGTAGGCGCGGTCGCGGCGATGACGCTCGCGGGTGAAATACACGCGGGGAAAGTCCTCGTCGAGCGAGATCGCGATGTACGGGTAGGACTTGTCGTCGCGCAGCCGGATGTTGAGCCGCGGCTTGTACTGCTTGATGAAATTCTGCTCGACGAGCAGCGCCTCGGACTCGGTGTGGACGACCAGCGCCTCGATCTGGTCGATCATCTCGAGAATCTCGCGGCCCGCTCGCGTGCTCGGATTGGAGAAGTGCGAGGCGACCCGCTTGCGAATCGACTTGGCCTTGCCGACGTAGATGACCTTGCCCTTGTCGTTGCGAAACAGGTACACCCCGGGCTCGTCAGGCAGCTCGCGGCGGCGGTCGGCGACGATGATCGACATCCCCTTCGAGGATAGGGAGCGAGTCGGCCCCGGCGCCCCCGTTTTCCGCGGTGGCCGGACCCCCCGCCTGCGTCAGTCAGCGGTGAACGACACCAGCACGCCGACCAGGCCCAGGCCGATGCCCGCCAGCGCGACGAGCTCGCCCGGTCCCGCGGTGGGATGGTCGGGCGTGATCGCGCCGAGCGCCGGGTCAAACAGGCCAGTGCCCTTGGTCGGCGGCGACCCGAGCGCATGCACGGTGAACGCGAGCGCGACAATCAGCCCGAGCAGCGCCGCGATCCGCGCCGGCCGGGCGCCGCGCAGGGCAGCGGCGAGCAGTCCGAGGGCCACCACCGCCAGCAGCACGTCGACAATCGAGTAGACCTGCCAGGCGGTGGGGTCACGCGGAATCCCGGCCAGCGCCGGCGTGGCCGCGTAGCGCGCCGCAAAGCCACGGGAGAACTGGTGACTCCAGGTC
>JALYZB010000242.1 GCA_030945945.1 Actinomycetota bacterium
CCGGCCAGGTGCACTCCTTTGACTCGCTGGCCTGGGCCGACGGCGAAGCGCGACGCCTCGCCACGGGCCTGGTCGCCTCCCGGGCAGCGCGATGAGCCCTGCTGGGACCCTCACGCGCGCTTCACCCAGCCCACATCTGCGCCTGGCACACTGAAGCGGTGTCCTACGTCCTTGCCTTTCTGGGCTTTGCCGCCCTGATCATCCTGCACGAGGCGGGGCACTTCGCGGCCGCCAAGGCCGTCGGCATGCGGGTGGAGCGCTTCTCGCTGTTCTTCGGCCCGATGTTCGTCAAGTTCCGTCGCGGCGAGACCGAGTACGGAGTCGGCCCGATCCCGCTCGGGGGCTACGTGAAGATCACGGGCATGAACCCCAACGAGGAGATCCCGCCCGCAGTGCTCCCGCGGGCCTACTTCAACCAGCCGGTGTGGAAGCGGGTCGTGGTGATCCTCGCGGGGCCGGTGGTCAACCTCGTGATCGCCTTCGTTCTCCTGTTCGGCATCTACCTCCATCAGGGTACGGTCGCGATCAGACACGGCCAGCCGGTGCTGACCGTCGGAGCGCCGCTGCGAGCGCCCGCATCGGCCTTCCTGAAGGCCCACGACCAGATCGTGGCCGTGGACGGAAAGCGCAATCTCACGGCCGCCGCGGTGTCGCAAGCGATCTCCAGCCATCGCTGCTCCGGGCTCCAGATCGCCGGATGTCCGGCTCAGACCCCCGTTGTGATGACGGTCAGGCGCACGGGACAGCTGCGGACGCTGTCGATCGTCCCGCGCTATGCGCCGGCCGAGAAACGGACGCTGATCGGGTTCGAGATCGGGTATCTCCCGCAGCCCGTGGGCCCGCTGGGCGCGGCCGGCACGAGCCTGTCGCAGATGTGGTCGGTCACGCATCTGACCGTGACACGCATCGCCACGGTGTTCGAGCCGAAGGTCCGCCGGCAGCTGCACGGGGTGGTCGGCGGCTTCAAGGTGACCCAGCAGAGCTTCGCGTTTGATGCCACTGAGGCGCTGTTCACCCTGGCGTTGATCTCACTGTCGCTGGCCGTCGTGAACCTGTTCCCGTTCCTGCCCCTGGACGGCGGCCACGTGTTCTGGGCGCTGGCCGAGAAGGTGCGCGGGCGGCGGATCTCGTACGGCACCATCGAGCGGGCGGGGGTCGTGGGTTTCGTGCTGATCATCGCCCTGTTCGTGATCGGCTTCAGCAACGACATCTCAACGCTGACCGGGCGAGGCTTCGCGACGCGCTAACGCGGGTCACCGCACCGCGAGACGCGCTGCCGAGATGATCGTCTCTGCGGTAGCGTTGCGCGCGCAGCGCAGGATCGGCAGCGGTTTCGAGGAGGAGAGCATGGTCAGCAGCACCCCGAGGGCGCCCGCTGGACGGTCGGTCGACGCTTTGACGCTGACTGAGGCGCTGCGGCGGACAGCGGCCAACCACCCGGAGATCGTCGCGGTCCGGATGCCTGACGACAGCGTCTCGCTGACCTGGGCGCAGCTGATGGTGCGCGTCGACGCGATCGCCGCCGGCCTGGCCGGCCTTGGCGTCGGGCGTGGCGACTGCGTGGCGATCATGCTCACCAACCGGCCCGAGTTTCATCTCGTGGACCTTGCCGCGGTGATGCTGGGCGCGACCCCGTTTTCGATCTACACGACCTATCCGGCCGAGGAGATCGAGTACCTGATCAGCGACTCCGGCGCGACGGTGGCGGTCGTCGAGCAGGCCTTCCTGACGCCGATGCTCGCCGCGCGCGCGAAGCTGCCGCAGCTCGAGCACGTGATCGTCGTCGACGGTGACGCTCCGGACGGGGCGACGGCGCTGGCCGACGTCGAGGGGGCCAACCCGGACTTCGACGTCGCCGCCGCGGCCGCCGAGGTGACCGCCGATGACGTGCTGACGCTGATCTACACCTCGGGCACCACCGGGCATCCCAAGGGCGTTCAGCTCACCCACCACGCGGTCATGTTCACCGCCCGGTCAGTCGAGCAGATCATCGAGTTCCCGGCCGGCTCGCGGGTGATCTCCTGGCTGCCGTCGGCCCACATCGCCGAGCGCAACGCCCACCACTACATCCCCATCGTCTACGCGGGCTCGATCACGTGCGCGCCCAACCCGCGCGACGTGCTCTCCTACCTGCCCCAGGTCCGCCCCAACTGGTTCTTCGCCGTGCCCCGCATCTGGGAGAAGCTCAAGGCCGGGTTGGAGGCCATGCAGGCCGGTCAGCCCGAGGAACAGAGCCGGCCGCTTCGCGAAGCGCTGGAGGCATCGATCGAGCGGGTGCGCCTGCGCCAACGCGGTGAGCCGGTGCCCGACGAGCTCGAACGCCAGGTTTCCGAGGCCGACACCAACCTGTTCTCCAAACTGCGGGAGATGCTCGGCCTGGACCAGGCCCGGTCGGTCAACGTCGGGGCCGCTCCCACGCCGGTTGACGTGCTCGAGTTCTTCCACGCGATCGGGATCGAGCTGGCCGAGCTGTGGGGAATGTCCGAGACGTGTGGGATCGGCGCCGTCAACCGCCCCGGTCAGGTGAAGATCGGAACGGTGGGGCCGGCCTCCCCGGGGGTCGAGCTCAAGCTCGCGCAGGACGGCGAGGTGCTCTGCCGGGGCGAGTTCATGATGGCGGGCTACCGCAACCAGCCCGAGAAGACCGCCGAGAGCCTGGACGCCGACGGCTGGCTGCACACCGGCGACATCGGCGAGCTCGACGACGCGGGCTTCTTGAAGATCGTCGATCGCAAGAAGGAGCTGATCATCAACGCGGCCGGCAAGAACATGTCACCGGCCAACATCGAGGCGGCGGTGAAGTCCGGATCACCGCTGATCGGCCAGGCCTGCTGCATCGGCGACATGCGGCCCTACAACACGGCGCTGATCGTGCTCGACGCCGACTTCGCGCCGCAGTGGGCGGCCCGCAACGGTCTCGGCAAGGTCGCCTTCGCGGATCTCGCCGGCCAGGACACGGTCCGCACGGCCGTCCAGGAGGGCGTTGACCGGGCCAACCAGCGCCTGGCGCGGGCCGAGCAGATCAAGCAGTTCACCGTGATCGCCGGCGACTGGCTGCCCGGTGGTGATGAGCTGACCCCGACGATCAAGCTCAAGCGCAAGCCGATCGCGGCCAAGTACGAGCGCGAGATCGACGCGATGTACGGCTAGATGGTTGCCCGGCCGCCGGCCGGCGTGGGTTCAGGCGCCGGCGGCACGGAGCGAGCGCCACAGCAGCTCTACCGGGTGATGGATCGGCAGCGGCCGGCCCAGCTCGCGCAGGTGCAGATCCAGCTGGGCAGCGCAGCCCGGATTGCCCGCGGCGATCGCCTCGGCGCCCGTGGCGAGCAGGATCCGGGCCTTGCGGGCCCCGAGCTCGGCCGCCGTCTCAGGCTGGACGAGGTTGTAGATACCGGCCGAGCCGCAGCAGATCTGGGCCTCGGCGCCGGGCTCGACGAGCTCGAGTCCGGGAATCTGGCTCAGCAGCTCGCGAGGCTGGGCGCGAATGCCCTGGGCGTGGGCGAGGTGGCAGGCGTCGTGATAGACAACTCGCATCGGCACCGGACCACGCGCGGCACGCGGTTGCACCGAGGCCAGCAACTCGGTGACATCGGTGACGGTGGCCGCGAAGTCCCGGGCCTGAGCGCTGCCGAGCAGATCTCCGTACTCCTTCATCGCCGAGCCGCAGCCGGCCGCGTTGACGACCACGTGATCTACCCGGGCGACGGCAAAGGCATCGATCGTCTCCTGCGCGCGCCGCGCCGCACCGGCCTCGGCGCCGCCATGCATCTCCAGCGCCCCGCAGCAGTCCGGGGCCCGGGGGGCGACGACGTCGAACCCCTCGGCGGCGAGCACGGCGATCGTCGCCCGGTGCACGTCTGAGTAGAAGACCCGCTGCACGCAACCGAGCAGCAATCCGACCCGGCCGCGGGCCGGCCCCACCGCGGGCGTGAACTCCGGCAGCTCGCTGCGCAGCGCCTGGGCAACCGGGGCGCGCGGGGCGACCCGGGTCATCGCCGCCAACGGACCGGGCAACCAGCGCTCGGCGCCGAGCCGGCGGCCGATGGCCAGCAGCACGGCAATGACCCGCAGCCGCCGCGGGTGGGGGAGGGATTCATACAGCAGCCGCCGCATCGCCCGCTCGCCGCGCGGACGAGCGTAGTGGCGCTCGACCTGGGGGCGAACGCGCTCGATCAGGCGGTCATAGGCGACCCCGGAGGGGCAGGCGGGCACGCAGGCCATGCAGCCCAGGCAACGGTCGAAGTGGGTGACCATCTCCTGCGACATCGTGCTGTCCGGCTGCAGGCCCTCGCCGACGAGGACGATCCGGCCGCGGGGGGAGTCGGCCTCCTCGCCCCAGAGCAGGTAGGTCGGGCAGGCGTCCAGGCAGAAGCCGCAGTGCACGCAGTCATCAAGGACCGATTGCTCGGGGGTGCGGTGAGCGTCGAAGGCGGGCATCAGTGGGTCTCGCGAAATGTTCCGGTGGGGCCCACTAGATCCCGTCCACGAACAGCCCGCGGTTGCAGGTGCCGGCAGGGTCAAAGCGCGTCTTGACACTGCGCATCAGGGCGATCGCCCGCTGATCCCCGCCGCCCCACGGGTCGCCCTCAGAACGTGTGGCGGCGGGAGCGTCGAGCAGGACCGCGACGGTCCGAGGCGGCAGTGCGACGCGCAGCTCCGCCACGCGCTCGGGGGCCAGCTCGACGTAGCTGGTCCCAAGGGCCGCTCGCCCGACCAGCGTGCCCTGCACGCCGTCGACGGCCCGGAGCACGGCGCCGAGCGCGGCGGGAGGTGCGGCGAGCCGAACCAGGGCGCCATCGCGGCTGCGCTGACCGGCGCGCTGGCGCTCCCACAGCGGCTCGTCGTCGGTCAGCGTGTCCACGCCGGCCAAGCCGAGCTCGGAGAGGCGGTGCGCGGCCCGGGCGCCCCGGCTGGCGTGCTCAGATCCCGAGCAGCGCATCAGGATCCCCCCTTGCCCCCCCCGCCAGGCGATGTCCAGCGCGTCGAACTCGAGCGGCATCGCCGCCATCGCCACCCCGGCGGCGGCGAGCGCCTGCGGATCCCGGGCTGTGCCGATCGCGGTGGTCCGCTCGGGATGCAGCGGATGCAGGCGAACGCTGACCGAGAGGATCAGGCCGAGGGTTCCGAAGGCGCCGGCGTGCAGCTTGGCCAGGTCATAGCCGGCCACGTTCTTGATCACCTTGCCACCGGACTTGGCCACGCTCCCGTCGGCCAGGGCGACGGTCATCCCGATCACCAGGTCGCGCGCGGCGCCGTAGCGGTGGCGCAATGGCCCGGAGTCGGCGGTGGCGACGACGCCCCCGACGGTGGCTGCGGAGTCCACGCCGAGCGGGGGGTCCAGCGCCAGCATCTGATCGGCCTGGGCAAAGGTGGCCTGAGCTGACGCGAACGGTACGCCGGCTCCGAGCACGGCGGTGAGGTCGCCCCGGTTGTGCTCGGCGATCGTGTCCAGCCGCGCGGTGCCCAGCTCGAGGTCAGCGCCCGGAATCGGCCGGCCCCAGCCGAGCTTGGTGCCCGCACCGCGCAGGCGCACGCTCTGTCCGGCCCGGTCGGCGGCGCCGAGGATCCGCGCCGCCTCGGCGGCGGTCTCGGGCCGCGCCTGCGTGGTCGTCGCCATCAACGGGTCCGCTTCCGGGACGCCGGCACCCAGTGCCCCGAATTTCCGACTTGCGACACTAGAAGCGCTCCGCGACGCCGGCTCGCTCGAGCGGGTGCTCCCGGTAGGGGCCGGGCACCTCGCCGCACAGGCGCGGGGTCGGCATCACCTTGCCGGGGTTGGCGAGGCCAAGGGGATCAAAGGCGCAGCGCAGCCGCTGGAAGGAGTCAAGATCGGCATCGTTGAACATCGACGGCATGTAGGCGCGCTTGTCGACGCCGACACCGTGCTCGCCGGTGATCGAGCCGCCGGCATCGACGCAGGCCTGGACGATCTTGCCGGCCAGTTCCTCCGCACGTTGGGACTCGCCCTCACGGCCGGCGTCGTAGCAGACCAGCGGGTGAAGGTTGCCGTCGCCGGCGTGAAATACGTTGGCCACCTTGAGCTCGTACTCGGCGGCGAGGCGGTCGATCTCGGCGAGCACCTCGACCAGCCGCGTGCGCGGAATGACCCCGTCCTGAACGTAATAGGCGGGGGCGATCCGGCCCATGGCGGCGAACGCCGCCTTGCGCGTGCGCCAGAAGAGGTTGCGCTCGGTCTCGTTCTGTGCGATCCGGACATCGATCGCCCCGGCCGCGTTGCAGAAGTCGATCACCCGCTCCAGCCCGGCGGCGCACTCCTCCTGCGGGCCGTCGAGCTCGACGATCAGCGCGGCGCCGGCGTCTAGGCGATAGCCGGCCCCGATCGCCTGTTCGGCGGCCTTGATTGACAGCGCGTCCATCATCTCGATCGCCCCGGGCACAAGTCCGGCTTCGACGATCTCTGACACCGCCTCCGCGGCGGCCGCGGTGCTCGCAAAGAACGCGAGCATCGTCCGGACGCTCTCGGGAGCGGGGATCACGCGCAGCCAGATACGGGTGGTCACCCCGAGCGTACCCTCCGAGCCGACAAACGCCCCGAGCAGGTCATAGCCGGGATCGTCGCGGCGCAACGTCACCAGGCTGCCGTCGGAGAGCACGACCTCCAGCCCGATCACATAGTTGGTCGTAAAGCCGTACTTGAAGCAGTGCGCGCCACCGGAGTTCTCGGCCACGTTGCCGCCGATCGAGCAGACGATCTGGCTGGAGGGATCGGGCGGATAGAAGTGGCTCGGCGCAACCGCTTGCGAGACCGCGACGTTAGTCACGCCGGGCTCGACGACGACCACGCCGTCGTCGAGGTCCACCTCGAGGATCCGCCGCAGCCGCGAGAGGACGATCAGGATCCCGTCGGCGTCGGGCAGGGCGCCGCCCGAGAGGCCGGTGCCCGCACCGCGTGCGACCCAGGGCACCCCGGCCTCGTGGCAGGCCGCCACGCTCGCCTGAACCTCGTCGGCGCTCCCGGGCAGAACCGCTGCCCGCGGGGTCTGGCGATAGTGCAGCAGCCCGTCGGACCGGTAGGTCGCAAGCGCGTGCGAATGAGTCAGCACGTGCTCGCGACCGCAGATCCGTTCCAGGCGGGCGATCAACTCGGGCGAGGCAGAGGACATCCCCTGAGTATTCCCGGTTGGGCCGGTCTAATGCACGTTGACCGAGAACGTCCGG
>JALYZB010000259.1 GCA_030945945.1 Actinomycetota bacterium
GTGCTCGACTCCGGCTACGACGGCGCGCGGACGCTGTTGGCCGCGGCCGGGGTGCGGTTCGTCGGCCAGCGCACGGTCGGCTCGCTCGCAGCCGCACAGGCCGCAGCCGACCAGATCGGGTATCCGGTCGCGCTCAAGGCGCTGGGTCGCCTGCACAAGTCAGACGCGGGCGGGGTGCGCCTGGAGCTTGCCGACCCGGATGCGCTGGCGGCCGCGTTCACCAACATGGCTGAGAGCCTGGAACCCGAGGCATATTCCGTCGAGGCGATGGCGCCGCTGACCGACGGGGTCGAGCTGCTCATCGGGTCGCGCTGGGACGCCCGCTTCGGACCTGTCGCGCTGGTCGGGTTGGGTGGCGTCTACACCGAGGTGCTGCATGATGTCGTCGTCGCCCTGGGCCCGGTGACCATATCCCTGGCCGAAAGGATGCTCCGGTCGCTGCGCACCTTCCCGCTGCTGGACGGCGTCCGCGGCCGTCCAGTGCTCGACGCAGCGGCCGCCGCCGCGGCTCTGGCCAGTCTGTCTGGACTGGCCGCCGCCCATCCGGAGATCGCCGAGCTGGAGATCAACCCGCTGTTGGTTCTGCCCGAGGGCGCCCTCGCGCTCGACGCCCGAATTGTTCCTGCCGGCACCGACTGAAGGAGAGATCGTGGACTTCCGGTACACCGACGAGCAGCTGGAGCTGCGCGAGCGCGCAGCCGGCCTCGCCCAAGCGATCATGGCCTATGAGGATGAGTGCGAAGCTCACCGCGGCCTGTCGGCGCAGTCGCTGGCCGACATCCGCCAGCTCACCCTCAGCGCTGAGCTTAATGCCATCAACATGCCCGTCGAATGGGGCGGCCAAGGTCTCTGCATCTTGGATCAGGTGATCGTGCAGGAGCAGCTCGGCCAGCTGACCAACGCGCTGTGGGATGCCGTCTGGCGGCCGGCCAACGCGCTGCGCCACTGCACTCCTGAGCAGCGTGAGCGCTACCTGATCCCGGCAATCGCCGGCAACCGGCGCGACTGCTTCGCGGTCACCGAGGAAAAAGCGGGATCGGACCCATCGTTGATCGAGACGGTCGCGCGCCGCGATGGTGACGGCTTTTTGCTGAGCGGCGAGAAGTGGTTCGTCACCGTCGGCGACGTCGCCGATTTCCTCATCGTCCAGGCGCTGGCCGGTCCTGAGCGCGCCCCGACGCTGTTCCTTGTCGATAAGGATGCGCCTGGAGTGAGTGTGAAGCGAACTCCGGCGTACATGCACACATTCGTGTTCGAGCACCCGGAGTTCGTCTTTAACGACGTGGCGGTCGGCCCCGACCAGGTGCTGGGCACGATCGGCGGTGGCTACGAGCTGACTCGTGACTGGTTCGTGGAGGAGCGGCTGATGATCGCGGCTCGGGCCACCGGCGCCGCGGAGCGTGCCCTGACCCTGGCGTCCGAGTGGGCCAACCAGAGGGTCCAGTCGGGGGCGGCGATCGCCTCACACCAGTTGATCGGGGCGATGATCGCCGACAGCGTGTGCGATATCGCGTTGTGCCGGACACTGACGCTCCAGGTGGCCTGGGAGGCCGATGCCGGGATGGCGCGCAAACTGCTGCATGCCAAGGCGGCGATGGTCAAGCTGACCGCGTCGGAGGCGGCCGGCCGGGTGATCGACCGCGCGGTGCAGATCTTCGGGGGGCGCGGCTACATGCGCGAAAACCCTGTCGAACGGTTGTACCGCGATATCCGCGTGGACCGGATCTGGGAGGGAACCTCGGAGATCCAGCGGTTGATCATCGCCGGCGCGGTCCGCAAGCGCGGCCTCGGCGACCTGCTGCGCTACGACGCTGCGCTGCCCCAGGAAGCGAGCGTCCATGTCTGAGATGGTGGTGCTGGAGCGCCACGAGACCGCCTGTGTCGTCCGGCTGCAGCGGCCAGCGAAGCTCAACGCGATCTCCGAGGAGGTGGAGCGCGGGTTGTGCGACGCGCTCCAGAGGCCCGAGGTGCGTCAGGCCCCGTGCGTGATCTTCACGGGCGGAAGTGAGGTGTTCTCGGCCGGGGCGGACCTCGCCGAACCTCGCCGGTACACCCCCGAGGAGATCCTCGCCTCCTACCGGGCCACCGGTGACTTCGCCGAGCGCGTCGCCGACCTCCCTCAGCCGACCCTGAGCGCGATCTCGGGTTACTGCAT
>JALYZB010000271.1 GCA_030945945.1 Actinomycetota bacterium
ACGCCGCCCAGCGGCCGCAGGTCGGTGCGCTGCGGGGGTTGAGCCAGAAGCGCCATGACCTGCGCCAGAGGGGCGCGGCCGCGTTCGGTCGTCAGCGCCTGCAGGGACGCGTCCACCGCCTCCTGACTGGACCAGACCTCGGTCACCCAGATCTCGTCCGGAGAATCGACGGCGCGGTTGACCAGATACAGCTCGCACCCGTCGGTGCCCGCCAGTCCCTCGGCGATTGCGACCATCAACGTCGCCAGCGCCTCGCCCTCTCCCGGTCGGGCGGTCATCTTCACGTAGCGGGCAACCCGGGTCACAGCCGTGACCGTACCGATGCCTTCGACAGCCATGTTGGCGTCAGATCAGGGCGGACTCGGCCCGCGGTCCCAGGCCTGAAGGATCCCCCCGCCCGCGGGGCCTGAAGCTCAGCCCGTGGCGGGAAGCCCGAGTGCCTTGGTCAGCGCGTCGTCGGCGGTCTTGACCTTGACCGCATCGGCGAGCAGGGTCTCGGTGGCGGTCTTGGCCGATGCGCGGTCGTGCTTGACCGCAGCCGCGGCGATCAGCTTGAGGTCGGCGGACACGGCGTGGAAGCCGGCCACCAGCTGCGTGAGCGAGACCTTCAACTTGGCCGGCGGCTTGAGCACGGTCAGCCGCGAGGCCTCCTGGGAGGCCCGTCCGGACAGGCCGCCGAGCTCGATCGCCAGCCGGGCGTCGGTCTTGGCCTTCGCCCCGGTGATGGTCTGCTGAAGATCGAGACCGAGCTGGCGGAACGGCGCCTTCTCGGTCCGGAAACCTGATTTGAACGCGCTCAAGCTCGGTTGGCTCGGGCTGCTCGAACCGCAGCCGGCCAACGCGAGCGCGGTGATCACCAATGCCGACGCCACGGCTCTCATGGACACATCTCCTGTTCGCGGGGGGAGCCGACGTCCGGCCGGGCGCGAGCAATGTAGCGCCTTGACCCGGACGCCGGGTGGTGCTTAGGCAGCGTTAGTCCGCGCGACGTATCGTGGCGCCGATGGATGAGCCCGAACCCACCCCGGACGCGCTGCTTCGCCGCCAGCAGGCCCACGAGGAGGCCGAGCGCGTGGCCGCGGCCGACGCGGTCAGCGACGAGCAGGCGCTCACCCACGAGCGACGCGCCGACAAGGCTCGCTACCTGCGTGAGAAGCTCGAGGCCCAGGGCGACGCCGACCAGCGTGAGGCCGACCAGAGCCGGGCCGAGCCCAGCGACCGCTGATCGGGCCGCTCACGCCCGACGCCGGCCGTCAGGGCCCGCATCCGGCACCCCGCGGTGGCCCGCGGCGCGCGGCGTCCGGTCCCCGGAGACGACGGTCAGCGCGATCGGCCAAAGGCGATGCCCGCCCCGTGCTGCCCCCACCTGCGTCGCCGCCACGACGGTCAGAAATGCCAGTACCCAGCCCCTCGTTACCGTGTGTCAGCCTACCGTCACGCCCGCGCGTCGGTCTCCCCAGAGTGGACATCCTGACCATGCCGTCCACCACCTCAGCAGAGACTGAAGTTGGCCTTTAGACTCAGCCCGGTGAGGCCCAGTCTTCAACTGAGCCGCCGAGGTCGTCTGCGTGCTCGGAGGGTCGGCCTGGTCGCGCTCGTGATGGTGCTGGCGGTGGTCCCGTCCGCGCTTGCGCGCGGTGGCACCCGGACTCTGCACTACCGCGGATACGCGCTCCGGGCGCCGGTCGCGTGGCCTGCGTTCGATCTGACGCGCTCACCTGAGACCTGTGTCCGCTTCAACCGGCACGCGGTCTATCTCGGCACTCCCGGAGCGCGCCAGAGCTGCCCAGCTCACGCTGCGGGCCGGACCGAGGCGATTCTCGTCCGCCCGCTCGACGCCGGTGCTGCGGCAGGTGCGCCCGGGCGCATCACGCCCGGCGCTGGAGCGATCGACAGCTTCGCGGTCCCGATGTCCGGTGTCGTGGTCACCGCGACCTGGTCGGGGCGTCAGGCGCTGATGTCGCGCCTCGTCCATCACCGGCTGCGGGCCACGGCGCCGTCCACGCGGCGTCCGCACTCCGCCTCGCCCGCGCGAGCAGCGCTCGGCGGACGGCGGGGCGCAGCGACCTTTCACTCGGCGGCGGTCACTTACGCAGGCAACGGCTTCGATGCGTGCACCGCCCCCTCGACTACCGCCATGAACGCCTGGTCGGTCTCGCCGTATCGCGCCGTCGGCGTCTACATCGGCGGTGTCAACGCGGCGTGCGCACAGCCGAACCTCAACCCCTCATGGGTGAGCGGCCAGGTGGCCGCGGGATGGCATCTGATCCCCACCTACGTTGGACTGCAGGGCACCGGGGCGTGCTCGGGAACGTGCCAGTCGATCACCCCCAGCCAGGCCTCGGCCCAGGGTGCGGCGGCGGCCAATGATGCCGTCAATCAGGCCCGCGCGCTCGGCATTCCAGCGGGCAATGCGATCTACGACGACATGGAGCAGTACTCGAGCTCGAGCTCGATGACCGTGCTCGGGTTTCTCAGCGCCTGGACGAACCAGCTGCACGCCGACGGCTACCAGTCCGGGGTCTACTCGAGCGCCTCGTCGGGGATCAGCGATCTCGTCTCGCGGTACGGCACCGCCTACACCGAGCCCGACAACATCTGGATCGCGCACTGGGACGGCCAAGCGACCACGAACGACTCCTACGTCCCGAGCGGCGACTGGGCCGGCACCAACCGGATCCGCCAGTACGTCGGCGGCCACAACGAGACCTACGGCGGCGTCACGATCAACATCGACACCGACTATCTCAATAGCACGACCGCCAACGCCTCGCCGCCGAGTCCGTTCCCCGACGGCACCTTCGTCGAGGCCAGCGGCGATCCGAACGTCTACCGAGTGGCCGGCGGCGCCGCGATGTTGGTCTCGAATTGGTCCGGCTTCGGCGGCACCCAGCCGGTGACGATGACCACCGCGGCACAGCTCGCCGCGCTGCCGCCATATCCCGCCAGCGGCACATTTGTCACCACGACGACCGGCCAGGCCTACCGGGTGGCCGGCGGGACGACGTTCCCGATCACCAACTGGAGCCTGTTCGGCGGCCCGCAGCCGTCGGTCACGATCGACGAGTGGGACCTGCAGAACATCGGCAACGCGCTCGATCACCTGCTGGCCGTCCCCGCCAACGGCACCACTGTCGAGGGGCTGCCGTCGGGCACGTTCTGGACGTTCAGCAACGGCACACGCGCTCGGGCCGCCGCGACCCCCGGAGCGACCTCGGTCGAGGACCAGGCGCTGTCGCGGTATGCGATCAGCGCTGTGACCGGTGGCGTCGGCCAACCGCGCGCGAGCGCCGTGCGCTGCCTCGCACCAAGTCTGAAGCATCTCAGCCTCGTCCGGACCCGCAGCGCCCTGCGACGCGCCCATTGCCGGATCGGCACGGTGACCCGTCCGCGACGCTGGGGCCCCCATCATCTGCTGCGCGTGTTCGGGCAGTCAGTGCGTCCCGGCAGCGCTCGCGCCAGCGGGACCCCGATCAACCTCCGGCTGCTCTGAGTCGGCCGCGCTCCGGGAGCCGGCGCGGGTGAGTGCGCGGGAGCTTTTCGGCGGGATCGCCGGTGTGTTTCGGTTGGCAGTCATCGCGTCCGAACGACGCACGTTTTGGCTGCCAACCGGGCTGTGAGCGGCCATCGCGACCGGCGGCGCGCTGGCGCCACGACTCCCGGTCCCGCTCCTTCATCGAGCCCTTAAGCGGCGTCTGGTTGAATAGACCCGTATGTCAGCCATCACCACCGACGACGACGTCGAGCCCAGTCAGAGCGAACGCCGCGACCGGATCATCACTGGGATCGTCACCGCTCTGCCTGTGATCAGCCTCGCCTTCGTGGTGTGGCAGCTGTGGGACAGCTTCCTGGGCTGGAACGACATCTTCGTGTTCGCGGTCATGTACGCATTGACCGGGATCGGCGTGACGGTCGGCTTCCATCGGCTGTTCACCCACCGTGCGTTTCGCACGACACCGGCCGTCCGCGGGCTGCTGGCCATCCTCGGCTCGGCGGCGATCGAGGGCCCGGTCATCTCCTGGGTGGCCGACCACCGCAAGCATCACGCGTTCTCTGACCAGGAGGGCGACCCGCACAGCCCGCACGTCGGGCACGGCTCCGGCTGGGCCGGCGCCGTGCGCGGCCTGCTGCACGCCCACGTGGGCTGGCTGTTCATCCACACCCACCGGGGACGCCGCACGCGCTACACCCCGGACCTGCTCAAAGACCCGGTGGTCAGCTGGGTGGACCGGACGTTTCTCGTGTGGGCGATCGCTGGTCTGGCGATGGCCTTCGGGCTCGGTGTCCTGTTCGGCGGCCGGCTGCGCGACGGCGTGACCGGGCTGCTGTGGGGCGGGGCGGTCCGGATGCTGATCCTGCATCACGTCACCTACAGCATCAACTCGTTATGCCATTTCTTCGGCCGCCGCCGTTTCGCGACCAGCGACGAGTCGCGCAACCTCGCCTGGCTGGCCCCGCTCTCGCTTGGCGAGGCCTGGCACAACAATCACCACGCATTTCCGACCGCCGCCGGGCACGGCATGGAGCGCTGGCAAATCGACCCCTCCGCCCTGGTGATCCGCGGCCTCGAACGCCTCGGACTGGCCTGGGACGTGGTCTGGACCAGCCCCGAACAGCGCGCGACCAAGCTCGCGAGCCCGGCGTAGCCTTGAGCTTGCAGGCCACCACCCCTCTCCGCGAGGTGCTCGCGGAGACGCTCCCCGAGCGTCCGTTCACGATCGCCCTGTGGGATGGGAGCGCGCTGGAGCCGACCAACGGCCACGGCGGCCCGACGTTCCGCGTGCGCTCCCCGACGGCGTTTGGCCACGTGTTGCGCGCCCCCGGGCAGCTCGGTCTCGGCCGGGCGTACGTGAGTGGCGAGATCGAGGTCGATGACATGGACGCGGCGCTGGACCTGCTCGACGGGTATCAGGTGCCGCCGCTGGACACCCGCGGCAAGCTGCGGCTCGCCGCGGCTGCCGTCCGGGCCGGGGCGCTGGGCTCGATCCCGCGGCCCCCGCGGGCCGAGCTGCGACCGCGGGGCCGGCGCCACAGCCGCGAGCGCGACCAGCGCGCGGTCGCCTATCACTACGACGTGTCCAACGAGTTCTTCCGCCTGTTCCTCGGCGAGTCGATGACCTACTCGTGCGCAATCTTCTCCCGCGGCGCGCGGACGCTCGAAGAGGCGCAGCGGACCAAGCTCGAGCTCGTCTGCACCAAACTCGGCCTGCAGCCCGACGAGCACGTGCTCGACGTCGGCTGCGGGTGGGGCAGCTTCGCGCTGCACGCCGCGCGCGAGCATGGCGTGCGGGTCACGGGGATCACCCTGTCGCGCGAGCAGGCCGAGCTGGCCCGGGGCCGTGTGTCCGCCGCCGGTCTCTCCGATCGGGTGGAGATCCGGCAGGCCGACTACCGCGATCTCGCGGGCGAGCAGTACGACGCGATCTCCTCGATCGGAATGGTCGAGCACGTCGGTAGCGCCAATGTCGACGCCTACACCGCATTGCTGGCCTCGGTCCTGCGTCCCGGGGGGCGGCTGCTCAACCACGGAATCGCTCGGCTGCGGGTCGGCGACCCCGAGGCCGGACCGTTCTCAGAGCGCTTCGTGTTCCCTGACGCCGCGCCGCTGCACATCTCCCGGATCCTCGCGGCGGTCGAGCGGGCCGGTCTTGAGCCCACTCACGTGGAGGGTTTCCGCTCGGACTACGCCCGAACGCTGCAGGAGTGGACGCGCAACATGGAGGACAACCAGGAGCGCGCGCTGGAGTTGATCGGGGCCGAACGGATGCGGATCTGGCGGCTGTACCTGCGGGCGGCCCGTCGCGGCTTTGACACGGGCTTCACCTCGATCTTTCAGGTCGTCTGCCACCGGCTCTGAGCCGGGCCGGGCCAGGTCGGGCCGCGGGGTGGCTGCGGCCGGCTGCAGACGGCAGGCCCAGGCTCAGCGATCGTAGGTGGCGATCACCCGCAGCGACAGGCCGGTCAGGACCACCCCGAGCCCGATGATCACGGCAATGCAGGCGGCGATGTCGCCCGGGTTCCAGCCGTCGATGATCAGCGAGCGCAGGCCGACGATCACGTAGCTGACCGGGTTGATCCGGGCCAGCGTCTCCATCAGGGACGAGAGGCGATCGAAGGGGACGAAGTTCGGCGTCAGGAACAACAACGGAAAGAACAGCAGGAAGCTCGACTGGGTGGCCTGCACGTTGCGCGTGCGGAGCGCGACGAGGATCCCGAAACCGGCGTAGGCGACACCGAACAGAGCGGACAGGACGACGATCAGGATCGCTCCCAGGACCCCGCTGCGGATGTGGGCGCCGAGCGCGATCCCAACCACCAGGACGAGCGCAGTGGTGGCCAGGCAGCGTACGAAGTCGGCGGTCAGGCGCCCGAAGATGATCGACGAGCGGCGGATCGGCGCGACGAGCAGCTTGTCGAAGTAGCCCAGGTCGATCTCGGTGACCATCGCCAGTCCGCTGGTCGCTGTGGCGACGGCGAAGATCAGCGACACCGGCAGCTGGAAGGCCACATAGCCCTGTCCCTTGAGAAACGGAGTGCTGCTCGGGAAGGTCTTGGAGACCTGGCCGATATTGACGACCAGGAAGAACAGCGGGATGAACAGGGTGGGGATCGTCGCCTCGGGGAGGCGACCGACTTCGCGGACGGCGCGCCGGCCGAGCAGGGCGATCTCGTTCATGCGGCGCCTCCGGGCTCGAGACTGGCGGTTTGGTCCTGGCCCTCGAGGCGGCGCCCGGTGGCCTGGAGGAAGACGTCATCAAGGGACGGGCGCGCGATCGAGATCGCGCCTACGGTAATCCCCACGTGGTCGATCCGTCGCACGATCTCGGCGATCTGGCTGGCTCCGTTCTCGACGTACACGGCGAGCGCGTCCGGGGCCGCCACCGTCCGCTCGAGGCCGGGCAGGCCGGCGAGAGCGGCCTCGAGCGCGTCGATGTCCGCAGCGGCGAGGGAGACAGAGACGACGTCGTGGCCCATCGCGGCCTTGAGCTCCTCTGGGGTGCCCGACGCGACGATCTCACCGCCATCGATGATCGCCAGGCGGTCACAGAGCTGATCGGCCTCCTCCATGTACTGCGTGGTGAGGAAGATCGTCGCACCGGCGCCGTTGATCCGCCGGACCTCGTTCCAGATCGTCATCCGCGAGGCCGGATCCAGACCTGTGGTCGGCTCATCCAGGAACAGCACCTCAGGTTCGTGCACCAGCGCGCTGGCCAGGTCCAGCCGGCGCTTCATGCCTCCCGAGTAGGTCTTGGTGCGACGCTGGGCGGCGTCGGTGAGGCCGACGAGGTCCAGCAGCTGCTCGGTCCGCGCCTTGGCCCGCGGCCCGCGGATGCCGTACAGGCCGCACTGGAGCTCAAGCAGCTCGCGCCCGGTCTGCACCGGATCCAGGCCGATCTCCTGCAGCGCCACCCCGATCCGCCGTCGCACGGCGGCCGCATCGGTGGTGACATCCAAGCCGACCACGGTCGCGGTGCCGGCCGTCGGCGGCAGCAGTGTGCAGAGCATCCGCACGGTCGTCGTCTTGCCGGCGCCATTGGGGCCGAGAAAGCCGAACACCTCGCCCCGGGCCACTTCGAGATCGATGTCGCGCACCGCCTCGATGTCGCCCTTGAAGGTCCGACGCAGTCCGCGGACGACGATCGCAGGCGCCAGGCCCTCGGCGCGCGCACCGGCGAGCCGGTCGCCTTCGGTCCGAGTATCGGTTGATGCCTCAAAGCTCACGTCCACACCTCCTCGCAGATCACGTTCACCAGATCGGGTGCTGTTCGATTCCTAGATCGAAGCTGCTGCACAGACTCATCGGCGATGATGCACGACTCTCGCCGGCCACAGTAACCATCCGCCCGGCCGGCGTCTTCTCCATATGTGCGGGCCTGCCGCGCAACGTGCAGTCCGCGGGTGGGGCGACAATGTCTGATGCTGATCATGGCCGGTCACCTCGAGTTGGACCCCGCCGATCGTGACGAGCACGTCCGCGCCAGCGTGGCGTCGGTGCGCGCGGCGCGCCTGGCACCGGATTGCGCAGATTTCGCCGTCTCCGCCGATCCACTGGATCCGGGGCGCGTCAACGTGTTCGAGTGCTGGGAGAGCGACGAGGCGCTGCAGGCGTTTCGCACCCGCGTCGACGAGCCCGATGCCGAGCCGTTTGACTTCGCCCGCATCCAGCGCTTTCACATCACTCAGTACGACGCGAGCGACCGATCATCCTGACCGACGGGCTTCGATCGCCGGTCAGCCGGCGGTCAGCCCCAGCCACCGGAGCACCCGATCCCACCAGCTGCCGTCGCGCTCAAGCTGCCCGGCCCGCTGGCGGCGCGCCACGGCGAACACGTCCGGGGCGATACGGCTGGACCCGGCCGGGTCGACGATCCGCACCCGCGAGGGGTCTCCGTCGCACGCCGATCCGCGCCGGGACCGCCGCAGCACGTAGTCGGCCGAAAGCGTGGCCGGGGCATAGCCGAAGCCCCCATAGATCGGCCATTCCGCGGCGAGCAGGATGCTCAGCGCGTCGCCGCGCTCGCGCGCCGCACGCAGCGACCCGGTCAACATCTGCCGCATCAGACCCTGGCGGCGGTGGCTCGCCGCCACCGTGACGTTGGTCAGGGCGTTGGCGCGGACGTCGGCGGTCGTGGCTCCCGCGCCGGCACCGACAACATCCCCGTCTCGGTGCGCAGCGTCGCCACCCACCGGCCGGCCGCCCGAGCCTCCCAGGCCCGGTCGGGCTCCGACACGCGCTCCAGCAACCCACGGCGGCGAGCCGAGTCAGAGCCGACGGGGTCATCAAGGAACGTGCTGGCCATCGATCGCGCCCAGTCCGCGATCTCCTCGAGAGCGATCGGGTTGACGACCTCGGCGACGGACGACGGCATCGCGCACATGATGGCTGACGAAGCGGGCGCGGTCGCCGGTGGGCGCGACGGCCGGGCCGGCTATGTCCAGTCACCGGCGTCGAGTGCCTCGGCGATCGCGACGATCCGCGGGTCGACCCGGGCCGATGGGTCACGCGGTCGCGTCAGGGCGGCGACGCGCAGTGACGAGGTGAGAAAGACCGTTGGGGCACGCTGGACGTCGGTCAACGGGATCGGCATCTCGTCGGCCTGCAGCCCGAGCGACGGCGCCAGTGAGAGCAGCCGGGAGCGGGCGACCCCGGGCAGGATGCGACCGTCGGCGGCCGGGGTGCGCAGGCCGTCGCACTCCAGCAGCCAGACGTTGGCCCAAGCGGCCTCCAGGACCTGGCCGTCATCGTCGGTGATCAGCACCGCGCGGCCTGGGCCCTCCCGTTCGGCGAGCGCGTCGAGGTGGCGTCGGTCGCGCCACTTGTGAGGACCCAGGCCGCCGCTGATGGTGGCCGGGGTACCGAGCGTGGCGCCGGCCCACGGGGCGGTGAGCGGCGAGGTGGTCACGGCGGTGTCGGCGCCTCCGGCGTGGGGGACGGCATCGACGCGCAGCCGGTGTTCACCGGACAGATTTCTCGCGCGGTTCAGGATCTGGCTCCGCGCGTCCTCTGGCAGTGAAGCGGCGTAGAGCTCGGAGACGGACGCGGCCAGGCGATCCAGGTGCGCGTCCAGCGCCTGCACGGATCCGTCACGGACCAGCAGCGTCTCGAAGACACCGTGCGATGCGTCGGGCCGGATCATCGCTCGGTGACCACCGAGGTCCCGATCGCCGTGGCCACCGATCGCCCCTTGACCAGGGCCTCCTCGAGCTCGCGGGCCGGATCTGAGTCCGCGACGATGCCACCCCCAACGCCCAACCACATGGCGTCCCCCGACAGCTCCAGCGTCCGGATCGCGACGCTCAGCTCCAGGCCCGCCAGCGCGCTGGCGTACCCGATCGCGCCGGTGTAGACCTCGCGGCCGGTCCGCTCGAGCTCGGCGATCACGGTCAGCGCCTGCACCTTCGGTGCTCCGGTGACCGAGCCGGGCGGGAAGGTGGCCCGCAGGAGATCGGCGTTGCTCGTCTGCGGCCGCAGGTCGCCCGCGACCGTCGTGACCAGATGCCAGAGGCCGGGATGGGCCTCCACCGTCGGGTGGGGCGCCGCCCGGATGGAGCCGTAGGCGCTGACGCGGCCGAGGTCGTTGCGCATCAGGTCCACGATCATCACGTGCTCGGCGGCATCCTTGGCCGATCGCAGCAGGCGCGCTCGTGCCGCCTGGTCGGCGAGCTCGTCCGCGCAGCGGGGTGCGGTCCCCTTGATCGGGGCGGTCATCACGTGGCCGGCCCGGCGGCGCAGGAAGAGCTCGGGGGAGAAGCTGACGATCGACCCCCGAGGGGTCGTGAAGGTGGCCGCGAACGGGGGAGGTCCGTTGCGGATCCCGCGCCCGAACAGCGCTGCCGCGGACGTGTCCGCCGCGGCCTGCAGGCGCACGCAGAGGTTGGCCTGGAAGATCTCGCCGGCGGCGATGCGCTCGCGGCAGGCGACGATCGCGGCGAGGTGAGCCGCGGCGGCGTCGGCGCTGAGGGTCAACGGGCTCACGTCCAGCTCGGCGAGCGCACAGTCGTGTGCGGGGCCGTGGTGCGCGGGCGCGCTGGACAGAAGGTCGCCGAGGCGGCGTCGACGGCGCTCAAGGTCCGCCGCCCGCGCTTCGCTGGCCAGTGCCTCGAACCACCAGCGTCCGGTGGCGTCCCGGCGCAGGACGTTGTCGTAGTAGGCAAGATGAAACTCGGGCATGAGCACCGGGCGCGGTGGGCTCGGTGGGATGCTCTCCACTCGCGCCGCAAGGCGGTATCCCAGCCAGCCGAACCACCCGCCGCCGACGGCACCCGTGGGGTCGACCGTGTCGGTTGCCACAGCGGGAAGTTCGTCAAGCACCGCGAAGGGGTCGTCCCCATCATCGGCAACGACGATCGGGGCCGAGCCGACGATGGCCCCGCCGCCGGCCCAGCGGCCCGCCAGCGCGAACGGCAGCGGCTCGTCGCTCAGGAGGGCGAGAACGTCGCTGGGCGACAGGCCGCAGCGCAGCGGTATCCGCAGGAGGGTGGCTGGTGAACTCACCTCGGTTTCGCGGCCCGGCGCCGGCCACACGCTGCGGACCTGGTCGGCGAGCGTACG
Source organism: Actinomycetota bacterium (assembly GCA_030945945.1). The sequence goes on from JALYZB010000271.1 coordinate 11,054, forward strand.
GTACTGCCCGGCGAGCCGTGCCCGCTCAGATCCGCGGGCCGAACCACCCGGGTCGGGGTGAGGATCACCTCAGAGGCGGTGAACTGCTCCCGGGTCAGATCCACCTCGACGCCGTCGGAGATCCGGTTCCAGTAGTGGACGCTCTGACGGGTGCCGTCGGTGTGGTGAACCTCCGCGATGAGGATCTCGCCCCCGAGCAGGTCCTGGACGACGAGCGCGGTCACCGCGCACTGGCCGCGCGCCGGATTCTCAGGCGACCATGGAAGGTCCACCGGATCGCAGCTGACCTCGAACCAGCGTGATCTGATCAAGGACTCGATGTCGCCCAAGGAACGAAAGACCATGCCGACAGCGTCGCACGGTCAGGCCCCTTGGTGGTCAGACACGAACCGCTCCTAGAATTTGGCCGATGTCACGCGACGCCGACGGCGGCATCGATCCGGACGATCTTGCTGCGTATCTGAGGGTGCTCGCGCGGTTGGACGAACTGCCGATCGAGGATTCCGATGCGGTCGCCGTCCGGCGGGCCACCGCCAGCGTGTTCAAGACAGTCAAGGAGCGTCGGCGGGCCGAGCGGCGGGCGGCGATCCTCGTCAACGATGAGGCGGTCACGGCGGCGACCGCGACCGGCGCCCCGGGCCGGCTCGACGATGAGACGCGCGGACTGCCGCTCGTGTCTGCTGCGGACGGGGCCCACGCCGGCGAGCTGCTGCGGGCGCGCGGCTGCTACGTGTGCAAGACCCGCTACCGCCGAGTGGACGCGTTCTACCACCAGCTCTGCCCGGGCTGCGCGGCAGCCAACCGGGCGCGCCGCGAAGCGCGAACCAACCTGACCGGCCGCCGGGCGCTGCTCACCGGAGGTCGCGCCAAGATCGGCATGTACATCGCGCTGCGACTGCTGCGCGACGGCGCCGAGACGACGATCACAACCCGGTTTCCGCGTGACGCAGCACGGCGTTTTGCCGCGATGGAGGACAGCAGCGAGTGGCTGCATCGCCTGCGGGTGGTCGGGGTCGACCTGCGCGATCCCGCCCAGGTGACCGCGCTGGCCGACTCGGTGCTGACCGAGGGGCCGCTCGACATCCTGATCAACAACGCCGCGCAGACCGTCCGGCGCTCGCCGGCGTCCTACGCGCTGCTCGCCGAGGCTGAGGCGGCGATGCTGACCCCGGGTCCCCTGCCGGAGCTGGTCACGATCGGGACCGCCGGGTCCACCGGCGCGATCGCGGGGAGCCGAGACGACGGACATCCGGCGTCCCACTGGGCGCCGACGCCGCAGATCCTCACCGAACTGTCGCTCGCTGCCCGCTCGGCCTCACCGGCGCGGGTGGCGGCGGGGAGCGCGATCGATGCCGGCGGCCTGATCCCCGACCCTGGCCGGATCAACAGCTGGACGCAACGCGTCGAGGAGGTGGACCCGATCGAACTGCTCGAGGTGCAGCTCTGCAACGTCACCGCGCCGTTCATCCTGATCAGCCGGCTGCGCGGCGCACTCGCGGCGTCGCCCGCACGACGCACCTACGTCGTCAACGTCTCGGCGATGGAAGGCCAATTCAGCCGCGGGTACAAGGGCCCCGGGCATCCGCACACCAACATGGCCAAGGCCGCACTGAACATGCTGACGCGGACGAGCGCACCGGAGCTGCGCACCGACGGCATCTTGATGACCAGCGTCGACACCGGCTGGATCACCGACGAGCGGCCGCTGCCGACCAAGCTGCGTCTGGCCGACGCCGGCTTTCATGCCCCGCTTGATCTCGTCGACGGGGCCGCCCGGGTGTATGACCCGATCGTGCGCGGCGAGGCGGGCGAGGACCTGTACGGCTGCTTTCTCAAAGACTACGAGCCGGCTCCCTGGTGAGCCATGATGGTGCGCCCGCCCCGGGCCACGAAAGCCGACGGACGTCGGGCTGCGGTCACCCCACCGTGCCGTGTGACCGGGGTCGCTTGGATCGGCTCGAGATTCCGCCGCTGCCCGGCAGCGGTGACCGGTACGGCACCGCCTACCACCTGCCCGTCGATCTCGCCGCCGGCACCGGGACAGGGGTGTCGGCGCATGATCGCGCCGCGACCATCCGTCGCCTCGCGCATCCCGGGGCTCGGCCCGAGGACTTCTTGCGGCCCGGTCACGTTTTCCCGCTCGCCGGACGTCCGGACGGGCTGACCGAGCGCCACGGCCACACTGAGGCGTCACTGGCGCTCTGCCAGGCCGCGGACCTTCCCACCGTGGCGGTCATCTGTGAGGTGATGGGGCCAGATGGGCTGATGCTGAACGGGGCGGAGGTGGAACGGTTCGCGCTGCGGTGGTCACTTCCGCAGATCTCCGTCGACGAGCTGGCAGCCCTCCTGTGAGCCCGATCGCCCTTCGTCAGGGCGGGGAATCGGATCAGTCCGACGGTGTGGTCATGACTCTATGACGGCATGGCACGACGTCGAAGCAGTCGAGCGGGAGTTTGCGCAGCGCGTCCAGGCGCGATTCGACGCTCGCCGGCACAAGACGATCGCCACCTTGCGCGCCAACGGCGCGCCGCGGATCTCCGGGATCGAGGCGATCTTCGAGGACGGCGAACTTGTCTTTGGCTCGATGGCGAGCGCGCGCAAGGGCGCGGATCTCCGCCGGGATCCGCGTTTCGCGCTGCATAGCGCCACGATCGACCCGGTCGAGGGCTCCGAAGCGCAGTGGCCCGGCGAGGCGAAGATCTCCGGTCGGGCGATTGCTGCGGGACCGATCACCGAGGGATCGACCGGTGACCGCTTCCGCGCCGATATCGCCGAGGTCGTGCACACTCACCTCAACGAGCAGGCCACGCTGCTCGTCGTCGAGTGGTGGACGCCTGCCGACGGGCTGAGAAGGATCCAGCGCGAGTGACTCAGGCTGGGCTGGCCGGCCTCGGCTGAGGCCGCGTGCGGCGCGTGCGCTCGGCGGTTGGTTCTGAACATGAGTTGGTGGGAGGCGATCGCAACAGCCCGGTGATGAGCAGTCCGACCATGCGACGGCCGTCGTAGCGCGAGTCGCCATCGACACCGATGCAGAGGTTGCCGACGCCGCGCAGGAGCCCGTAGGCATCCAGGTCACGGCGGATCTCGCCGGCGGCGACAGCGGCATCGAGCAGCTCAGCGCACACCGGCATGAGGCGGTCGAGAAAGTAGGCGTGCAGCGTCTCGAAGCTCGCGTTGTCGGACTGCAGTGCAGCCGCGAGTCCGTGCTTGGTGATGAGAAGGTCAACGAAGAGATCGATCCATTGCCCCAGGGCGGCGTGCGGTGTACGGCTGCTCGCCAGCAGGGCTGGTCCGGCTTCGGCGCACGCCTGGACCTGGTGGCGATAGACGGCGATGATCAGGTCTGCGCGCGTCGGGAAATGGCGGTAGATCGTGCCCATCCCCACGCGCGCCTTGGCCGCGATCTCACGTACGGGCGCTTTGACGCCCGAGCTGACGAATACGGCGGCGGCGGCGTCCAACAGCACCTGCTCGTTGCGCTGAGCATCGGCCCGCTTACGCGGGGCCGTTCCGCCGGTCTGCGCGTCGTCGTCGGACACAGCGTGGTCCCTCCGCCGTCCACCTTGCAAAGCGGAACAACGCTCCGTATGGTTCGCGGAGCAACGTTCCGCTTGTCATCGTGCCACAGCGGAGAAACGAGCCACACACGCTGGCGCCGATAGTGCACCCACGATGGAGGAACTGATCATGCCGGACACCAAGGGACCGCGCTTCGGGATCATGACGGCCCCGCAGCAGGTCAGCTACCGCGACGTTCTGCGGGTCTGGAGAGAGGCGGACACGATCCCGGAGATCGAGCACGCGTGGCTGTTTGACCACCTGCTGCCGATCGGCGGCGACCCCAACGGACCGATCTTCGAGGGCTGGACCCTGCTTGCGGCCCTCGCCGCACAAACCGAACGGCTGCGCCTCGGGCTGCTGGTGACCAGCAACCGCTTTCGACCCCCCGCGATGCTGGCCAAGATCGCCGCGACCGTCGACGTCGTCTCCGATGGCAGGCTTGACTTCGGCATCGGCGTCGGCTCGCGGCCGAACCCTCCCGAGGCTCGGCGCGAGTACCCGGCCCACGGCCTGCCCTACCTCGACTTCGCCCAAGGCGTTCAGAGCCTCGCCGAAGCGTGCACGATCGTCCGACGCCTGTGGACCGAGAAGCAGCCGTTTGACTTCGACGGAACCTGCCACCAGCTGACCGGCGCGTTTTGCAACCCCAAACCCATCCAGGATCCGTACCCGCCGATCATCATCGGTGGCCGCACCGCCGCGACGCTGCGTGTGGCTGCCGCGCACGCCGACCTGTGGAACATCCCCGGCAGTAACCTCGCCGACGCCATCCAGCGGAGCGCTCTCCTGGACCGGCTCTGCGCCGAGATCGGTCGCGACCCCGCCTCGATCACCCGCTCAATCCACTTGCAGGTCTCGTACGACCAGACCGTCACGACCCGCGAATCGATCGCGAAAGCCGTCGACGCCGGCTTCGAGCACATCATCCTGGGATTGCCAGCTCCCTATCCCGAAAACGTCGCGCGCTGGGTCACCAGCGAGCTCATCAACGAGTCGACCTAAGCTGAACCGGGCCTGGGCCGCAACGCCCGAGTGCGGCCGCCCAGCTTGGCTCAGTCCCCAGGGCTGACCGCGTGAAACTCGATTCGGTACACGAGCGTGTCCTCGTCTATCGGCCCTGCGTGCGCGGCACGCCCGCGTAACGCCGCGCGGTCGCGCTCGCCTGCCCGTCGGACGTCCTGCCCGGTGATCGCCGCGAACGGGACAAGCTCGACGGCATCGACCTCAATCTCGCCGAGGCCGACTCGGTAGCGGCCGCCCGGCCTGACCCGTGGTCGCTTCCACAGTCGGACCGAGAGCGTGATGTCTCCGGCCAAGACGTCGCTGCGCAGCTCAGGACTGAACTCCACTCTCGCGACCCTAGCTGGAGCCTGCCAGGAGCGACGCGGGTCGATCACAGATCACCGGCCCTCCGGGGTCCCGGCCAGTCGCGAGCGTTCGCGGGCAAACCTTAAGGCGTCCTGGAAGACAACCGCTGACCAGGGTCGAGCCCGCGACTGACCCGGTAATCGGATGGAGGTCGGTCGCCGCCAATGGACATGTGGTTTTCAGGAGTTGACGAGCTCATTGGCAGAGGGCGTTGACGGGTATTCGGCCAGGCGAAAGAATGGGCGTGTGGGCCTCGATCCTCAGACCGATCTCGTTTGCGCAATCGCCCGGTCAACGGTCTCGATCGATCGCGCGGCGGTGGCGATTGAGATGGCCCTAGCCGAGCATCGGTCTGGGTCTGACGATGACAATCCACGCTCGTCACGGACGGAGCGCAAAGAGTTGTGCCGGCAACTCGCGGCGCTACGCGATCGTGTGGCTGACGCGCAAGCGGGCAGCGAAGATCTGCGGGCGTTGCGTGCCGAGCTCGCGACACTGTTGTTCTTTGCCAGGACCCTTCAGGCTGATGCGTATACCTGGCGTGCCGCGCTCATGGACAGGATCAGAGCGCTCGAGCGCCAGAGGATTGCCGAGCGTCAAGAACGGCAGAGATCGGCCGCCCAGCGCGAGGAGTTTTTACGACGGCGAGACGCTCTCCGGTTCACAATCGCCCAAACGGCGGCACGGATGGCGCAGCAAAGTCGCGGCGAGTGCCGCAGGACGGTGCCCGTCTTTACGCTCGGCGAAGGTCTTACGGTTTGTTCAGTATCCGTGTCCTGCCCGCGGAGAGGGTTTCGTTGCGCGCAGCGGTGGCTTGTGACCCTCAACGGTGCCCATGACGATGTGCTGGTCGAACGCGACTAGCTCAGCTTCGCCCCGAAGCCCCTACCGAGCCGCAATGGCTACGGACACGAAGAAAGCGGGAGCGACGGGAGCACGCGCAACGAGATCCCGCAAAGATCATGGTGCTCTACAGCCGAGGGCTCTGGACCGGGATCCCTGCGCTCAGCCCGCCATCGACGATGAACGGTTGAGCAGTGCAGAACGAGGACTCATCGCTGGCCAGGAACGCAACCACGGCCGCGACCTCCTCCGGCCGACCAATGCGTCCGAGCGCGTGCATGCGCCCCGCTTCGGCGCGGGCGATCGACGGCTCGGATTGGAGATCGAAATACCGCTCAGCCATCCCGGTGTCGATGTAGCCCGGGCAGACACAGTTGCAACGGATGCCGTCCCGACCAGCATCGATGGCGATGGAGCGCGTGAGCGAGATAACGCCGCCCTTGGCGGTCGCGTAGGCAGCAAGTTCAGGTTCGAGCCAAAAGGCGTTGACGGACGCGATGTTGACGATCGAGCCTCCGCCGAGGTTCCGCATCCGGGGCAGGGCAGCCTGCGCGCACAGGAACACGCCGGTGAGATTTATCGAAAGCACCCGGTGCCAATCCTCCAACGACGTGCTCTCGACCGAGCCGACAAAATCCGTGGCGGCGTTGCAGACGACGACGTGCGGTCCACCGTGGCGCTCCGCCGCCGCCATCGCGCGCTCGACTTCGGCTGGCACGGCCACGTCACACGCCTCGGCTTGGGCCCGCAGCCCGCCGTCTCGGAGCTCGTCGACCAGCTGGGAGACCAGTGGCAGATCAATCTCGGCGCAGATCACGAGCGCGCCGTCACGCGCGAGGCGTCGCGCTATCGCCCGGCCGATACCGCGGCCAGCGCCGGTGACGACGGCAACCTTGCCTTCCAGGGGAGGGTCTGTCTGGGAGGGGTGAATCGCTAGTCGTCCGCGGTATCGAGCCTGCCGAGATCCGCGCGGGACGCCCAAATCAGATGTTCCTCCATCGCCTGCCTGGCCACCGCAGGATCTCGGCCCGCGATCGCGATCGCGATGGCCTCGTGGTGGGCAGCGGCCAGCTCCATTCCGGCTTGGTCGAGCTCCGACAGAGACCAGAGGGTCGCCAGCACGGCCGAGATGTCTCGGCGTACGGCAGCGAGCACGCGGTTGCCGCTGGCGCGAGCGACCTCGTTGTGGAATTCGCGGTCCATCGCCAGGAAGCTGGCTAGATTCCCTTCGCCGGCCAGCCGCCGCATCTCCCGGGCCTGCCCCAGAAGGGTTGCCTGCGTATCGACGCTCGCGCCCTCTGCGGTCCAAGCGGCAGCGGCGGGCTCGAGCAGGAGCCGAACCTGATAAAGCTCTGTCACCACTGGTCCGGCCCGCCGTTCGGTGCGCAGGGCTTGCTGGAGAAGCGGGCTGAGGACGTCCCATCCCTCCGAGCGAAGAATCTCTGGACGCTTCCCCTGCTGAACCCGGACGAGGCCGATCGTCGACAACGTCTGAATCGTCTCGCGGGCGACGGTTCGACTGACGCCGAAGCGATGGCCGATTGCTTCAGCCGACGGGAACGCGTCGGAGGGACTGATGCGGCCGCCCACAATGTCCGCGGCGAGCAGCGCGGCGATCTGCTCCCCCAACCGGCGCTGCGTGAGATCGACGGCCCCTGTAGCCGATGCGTCCAGCGTCGCCATGAATCCCACCTTACCAGTCACGCACTCAGCTACTTGCAGACCTAGCGACTTATCATATAAGCTAGCGGCCACGCTCAAGCTACGGCGAGGAGGCAGGATGGGCGCAGCCAGCGACGGCGGGCGCGACCTTGCGCAGGTCGACCGGCTTCAGAACCTCTACACCGCGGTGGTAGCGGACTGCCTCGACCAGCTCGACGTCCGCGGCAACGTGATGAGGCCGAACATTCGGCCGCTGTACACCTCGGCCAAGCTCGCCGGCTTTGCGAGAACTGTTCGGGCGATAACCGTCGACGCTCCGCCGGCCGACAAGGATGATTGGTACCGCGGCGAGCTGCAGGCCGTCGATGCGCTGACCGACGGCGACGTGATCGTGGTGTCGACGATCGACGGCTCGTACTGGGGCGAGCTTCTCGCTACGGCGGCGCGGTACCGAGGCGCCCGCGGGATCGTCGCCGACGCCTACACACGAGACGCCCTGGCCCTGATCGAGATGGAGTTCCCGACCTTCGTCACCGGGATCAGCGCGTATGACTCGATCGGCCGCGTCGACGTCGAGTCCGTCGACGTCCCGCTGGAGTGCGGTGGGGTAAGGGTCGATCCCGGCGACCTCGTGCTCGCCGACTACGACGGGGTGGTCGTGGTTCCGGCCGTGATTGCCGACGAGGTCCTGAGCCTGGCCGAGGAAAAGGTGTCCGGTGAGGATCTCGTGCGGTCAAAGCTGGCGGAGGGCATGCCGGTCTGGGATGCATTCCGCGCTTACGGGGTTATCTGAACCATGTCCCGCCTCGCGGGCATCGTGGCGGTGGTCACCGGCGCCGGATCGGGAATCGGCCGGGCGACGGCCTCGCTGCCCGCCGAGCAGAGGCCCAGCGGCCTGACGGCCGGTTAGGCCGCGGTCCGAGGTTGAACTTGAGAAAGCATCAGCAACCGAAAAAGGGGACGAGCGGACATGGCGGCTGAAACGACCAATAGCCCGGCGGCATCGGGGCCTGGCGCGGGCGACTCGGAGACGCACTTCGCTCGGCGGGCGACGGGTTTCGTGCGGGATGTGCGGATCCGCGACGCGGTGATCTTCAACGTGCTTCCGGCCGCGCCGGGACTCACCATGGCGGTGTCGGTGTTCGTCGTTCT
>JALYZB010000285.1 GCA_030945945.1 Actinomycetota bacterium
CTAGGCGGCTGACACTAGCCCCCGCATATTCGCGCTTGGCTTGCACGATCCTGCCGCCGCCCGCCGCCCGCCGCCCGCCGCCCGCCGGAGGCAGCTCGCCCCGTAGACGATGGAGATGTCAACCATCGTCCACAGGCAGAGCTGGTTCGCCCCGCGACACCCCGCCGGCGCGAGCGGCCGCCAGGCGAGTCGCTGCGGCGCGCGAACTGGCTGGTGGATCGAGGCACCTGAATGTCGCCAAGGCGATGGCGCGCCGTGCCCCTCGGCCGAGGTCAAAGCGCTCGCGACGAAGACGAACGGAACCTGATGTTGTCAATCACACGGCTGCGCCTGCGGACGCCACGGCGGTCGACGATATTCACTGATGTCCGGTGGATTGCCGATCGCGCGCCTCCCGTGCTTCGCGAGGGACCCGCTTCCAGGGTGCCTCCCGAGGCCGCAAAAACGTCCGGCGTGGAGCTTAAGCAAGAACTCTGTCCGTGAACTCCGGCCCCGAGTGGTCGAGGCGCCCCGCCAGTACGAAACCCCCTGCTCGCTCGATCGCTCCGTCACGCTCACCCAGAACGGCGTGAACACCACCAGAGAACGCATCGCCCTGCTCGAAGCCCACGACCGCCAGATCGACACCCAGATCGAGCAGCTTCGCCGAGACCAGTCCTACCTGCGCGAGAAGATCGCCTTCTACCGGGCCCGCGCAGACCAAACGTCGCAGTAACCGATCCGTGACCGGCACCGACGTCGCTGTCAGGCGGTCGGGGTGCCGAACCACCAGCGGTGGCCTTCGAGGTCGCGCGCGCCGTACTCTCGCCGCCCGTAGGGCTGGTCGGTCGGTTCGGAGTCGATGCGCGCGCCGGCGGCGCGTGCGTGCTGGTGGTGGAAGTCGACATCGTCAACAAGCACCGCGAGCCCGCCGCTCTGCGTCGGCAGGGCACTGGCTGTGCTCAGCTCATGTTCGAGACTGACGCGGTGAAGCCAGATCGCAGCGTCGCCAGCGCGGACCTCGCCGTGCACCGGGCGGCCGTCGGCGCCGACGGTGACACCGCCGGACTCGAGGCCGAACGCGTCCACCAGGAAGTCGTGTGCTGCCTTGATGTCGTCGTAGACGAGGACTGGAATGATGGGCTGCGGTTGGGTCATGGCGGGCACGCTACGCGGCGACCGAGTCCGCGTCTTGGACAAATGGGATCCCGTCTGCGATCGCGTGGTCGGCCGTCAAAGAAGCCAGGAAGTCGGTCGGCGTGGTTCCGGCGAGCTGGCGGAAATCGCGATTGAGGTGCGCCTGATCACAGTAACCGGACTCGTACGCGATATCGGCCCAGCGGCCCGGCGCGCGCACCAAGCGCTCGCGGACCTGCGAGAACCGCAACATCCGCGCCACGGCCTTGGGCGCCAAGCCGACCTGTTCGTGGAACGCCGTGGTCAGATGGCGCCGGCTGAACCCCAGCTCCGCGGCGAGCGCATCGATTCGCACCGCTCCCGCCGTCTCATGAAGGCGGACCATGTTGCCGCGACCATCGGGTGCGGCCAACAAGGCACACTCGCGCGATCGAGCAGGAAACGCTCGAGCACGTCAAAGCGACCGTCCCAGTCCTCCGCCTCTCGCAAGCGCTCCTCCAAACGCTGTCCCGGGGCTCCGAACAGGTCATCGAGCGCGACAAACTCGCCGGCCAGCGAGCGCAGCGGCTGACCGCACAGCGCGTAGGCGCCCAGCGGCGGCAGCTTGAGATCCAGCGACGCGTGCGTGGCTCCGATCTCCACCACTTCACAGGTACCACCCAGCCGACCTCCTTCGGGAGCGACGAGACTCGAACCCGCGACCTCCGGCGTGATAGGCGGTGATCAAACCGAGAAAATTCCTGGAAAGCGTTGTGTTCAACCATGGTAGGTCACCGCTGGGTCACCGTTTCGTTGTCTGACTTCACCTAGGAAGAACTCAGCCGCAGGACTGGGTCACATTCATGCTGCAAAGTATGCCTTCTCGGGCCGACGGACTGAGAATCAGACGTGAAGACGGCACGATGAGGTGATAGCTGGGGCGGGCGACGACGTTCACGTGGGCGGCACCGCGGCGGAGCAGCGAGCCGACGATCGCTCGCCCGCCGGACATCCCTGAGCCCGGCTTGCATTACCAGGACCCTCCGCAATCCGGGCTCGGCGACGCCGGGAAACGGCGGATGTCAGCGTCTCGGGGGTCAGTGACTTCGGTGGGTGACACCCGCTCGCGCGCCATGTCCGGGCATTGCCGTTGTTCCTGTCGTAGGCATCGTGACCTGCGCGCCAGCGCGTGCGGCAAAGGCGGACACGGCCCGGCGGTCCAACCTGTTCCGCGGCCAGGCAGCGAGGACCAGCGCGTCGTATTCCCAGGACATCCGAAGCGCCGCCGCCCAGCAATCAGCCACTCGATGCTGAACGGGGATGTCCTTCGGTACAAACGACACGCTGGTTCGGGAGCAACACTCAGCGTCAGCCACGGCGCTCGAGCGGACCGCCTCACTCGTCGTCAAACCGCTCACCGGCGCCAACCATTCGAACACGGTGGCGCGACCAGCAACGCACGTGATCACCAAACCACCTAGCGGTCGCGCGAACAGGACCAGTAGCTGTGCGACGGCAACCGCCGTCAGGTCCTTTGCCTCTGCGGCCAGCATCACTCGAGGGCACCGACAGCGATCTCGCTCCGACGACCATCTCGAGCTCGCGCCCGTCCCGATGACAACGACCGTTGGAACGAGCGGAGGGGTCCTGACATCGACGACGATCTCCGATGAGATACGACGAGTCATGACGGGCCCCGCCTCTCTCATGCGGCGCTACCTGTGTGCTGTCGACCGACCCGACGATGCAGCGGGTCGTGCTCTTGGCACGGTGCTTTCCGAATTGGCGTAGCCGTCTCGCTACTGGAGATAAGGGGCTGCGCCTCCACGTCCGGACAGAATAACCGATTCTGCGCTGGCGAACGGTCGATCAGGGTGGATTCCGGCCCTGCACACGCCATGTCTGCCATCTCGATCCGGGAAACTCGGACGGACGAGGCTATGACCCCGGTGCTTGATCAACCTGGACCCCAAGCCCGTCGGACGCCCGATCGGACTTCGCGCTTCAAGCCAACGGCGTCACCGCGGTCGCCGAATCCGCCGCGGCAACCGCTGCAGGCGGACCGGTCGTGCTTAAGCGAGGGTTGACCATTGTCTGTTCGGCGTCGACGTCTTTGATCGATAGCGCGGCGGCCGCACCGACGAGCGCGATTGCTGCGGCCACGAGGAAGGTGACCCTATAGGCGGTCAGGTTGGGCGTGAGGTGTCCGGACACGACGTGCACGGGCCCGACGATCACGATCGTGGTGGTGAGCAGGGCGACGCCGATCGCGCCGCCGAGTTGGCGGCTGGCGTTGTACAGGGTCGAGGCACGGCCAGTGTCAGCCGGCGAGATCGTCGCGAACGACGCGGCCTGAGCTGGAACGAATACCTGAGCCATTGAGACGCCGACACCGAACAAGATGAGGCGCGCCCACCACAAGCTGGTGTTAGCCCCCATCGACGCGAGCGCGGCGATGAAGAAGGCCACGCCGATCAATCCGAGAGTCAGGTGTCGGCGCGGTCCGAGACGCCAGTAAACGACGCGACTGGCCAGTTGGGAGCCGACCATCACTCCGATCGCGCTGGGAAACTGGCTCAAGCCAGCATTCAACGCGCTCAGTCCGCGCCCGTTCTGGAAGTACAGGGTGACAGCGAACAGGGTGCCTAGGAACGCGATCGAGACCATGACGACGGCGCCGGTGGTTGATCGAAACAGGCGGTTGCCGAGCAGTCGCAGTGCGACGATCGGCTCACGGGTACGCAACTCCACGACGACCATGGCGCCCAGCAGCGCCGTCCCGGCGATGGCGGTGACGAGGACGCGGGCTGATCCCCAGCCGAGCTGAGGTCCCTCCGATACCCCATACATGAACAGTGCGAGCCCGATGCCGGAAAGCAGGAAGCCTGGTAGATCGAAGGCACCGGGATGGCTCTCCACCTGCTGTTGAACGAACAGGACACCGTACACGAAAGCCGCGATGCCAATCGGCACGTTGACGTAGAACACCCACCGCCACGACGCGTCGGTTATCAGGAGCCCACCGATCACCGGAGCGAGGGCCGGAGCCAGAGCCGTCGGCAACACGATGATCGAGGCCGCGCGCACGCGCTCTTGCGGTGGGAAGGCTCGAAACAGCATTGCGGTCCCGACGGGGGCGAGCATTCCACCGCCCATCCCCTGAAGAATTCGGAACGCGACGAGCTGACCGACATTGCTGGCCAGCCCGCACAAAGCCGACGCGACGGTGAAGACGACGATCGCCAACATGAGCACACGCTTGCCGCCGAAGCGGTCACCGAGCCATCCCGAAGCCGGTATGAACACGGCGAGGCTGACTAGGAAGGCGATCGAGATCCCGTCGACGGCCGTTGGCGGGGTCCGAAACTCACGTCCGATCGACGGGAGCGCGACGTTAACGATCGAGGTGTCCATGATGCTGATGAACATCGCGGCGATATAGACAACGCTGACAGCGACCTTCGGATTGATCCTGTCTTGTCGATCGAAGAGCTTTCGCATGTTGTCCTTGGCGGCGCACCGTCTTGGAACTCGAGCAGGAGAGCGGCGACGAGCTTGAGCGGTGCTGCGATGAAGATAGCATGCTACTAAGTAGCCCCCTAGGCAGTAGTAGCTATCCTTGGGCTCATGAGTGCTGAGTCTTTCGGCGACGCGTTGGAACAGTTCTTCCGGGTCATGCGTCGCGCGCGCACCCGCGCCGGCAACCTCGAGGCTTATGGCCTGTCACTGCCGCAGTATGTGGTGCTCGTTCCTCTAATCGATAGTGAGGCGCTTTCGGTCAGCGCGCTTGCGGCGGCTGCCGGGGTCGCCTCCCCGACGGCCACGCGAATGCTCGACGGTCTGGTCCGCGACGGCATCGTGCACCGCCGCGCATCAGAAGTCGACCGTCGATCAGTGCTCGTTGGACTCACCGAAAAGGGTCGCGAAGCAGTCCAGCTGACGCGTGCCGCCGCGCAGGCACGGCGGGTCGAGCTCTACGAACGCTTAGCGCCGCGAGAGCGCGAAGATGCCGAGCGGCTCCTGCGTCGCCTCGCTGAACTCAGCGACCAAGCGCCCACCTGAGCGTCGTAGGCGGCGCGTCCGGTGTCCCCCATGCAGCGACCTCGGGCCGCCTCTAGGAACGAGATCTGATGCTCTGCCCCCGCAGGGCTGGCGGACATGGGGGTTGCGGCTATGACGGGGAAGCGTCAGGTGAGGATCTTTTCGAACCAGAGGTTGGAGTGAGTGCCCCGGTTGAATGGAGCGACCTCTTCATAACCATGGCGCACGTACAGCCGTCGAGCTTCCACGAGGTCATCGCGAGTGTCGAGGCGCAGCGTGGCCAACCCACGATCTCGGGCGTACATCTCAAGCTCGTGCATGAGTCGGGACGCGAGCCCCCGCCCCCGAGCGGCTGGAGTCACAAATAGCCGGGTGACCTCGCCGGTTCGCAGGGGCCGGGATCGCAGGCCGACGCAGCCTGAGATCTGATCGTCTTCGCGGGCAACGAAAAACACTCCCTGCGGCGGGATCAGATCCTCGCTGGGGTTCGCCTTGAGGGCGGTGTCGACCTCATCGCTCGTCGCCTGCCGGTTGAGGTAGCGGCTCACCATGTCATCTGCGTAGCACCGCAGCACTCGCCGAGCTTGTGCGCTCTTAGGGGACTCCGGTTTGACGACGACGCGATTGGCTGCAGAGTTCATTGACAGATTCTGTCACCACGATCCTGCGCTTGGTCGGCGAGCCGTCTCGTAGCGAATCGCGACGCCGGGTTACGTGGACGATGAGAACGCCCGCCGGCGCCAGACGGGTCACCCGGCGCGTGAAGTTCCTCGTCGCGGACGCCATCGGCGAGGGTCCCCGCAAGCCGAGGAGTCACCGCCTCGCACGGTACGGCGAAGGCGCGCGGCTCAGCACGGCCGGGCCCGTTGGCTAATCGCACGCATCTGGGCGAGTCTCTTGACGCTGACGCGGTCGTTGCTGCGGACGTGGCCATCCGTGCGTGGCGCCGGCTGGCCGAATCCGACGTCGCGGTCTCTGGCTGTCAAAGCCGGCTCCGCGGTCCGGTCCCCGAGGTCAGCCGCGCAACTCGATCGGCGGGGGTCCTAGGATCTCGATGCCGTGGCGGACCCCAATCGCGTTCAGGCGAGCTGGGTCGGGCGGCCCGGCGCTTTCGCTGAGATCCGACGGGTCGACGACGGGTGTGCCGGCCTGTGCGACGAACTCGTCGAAGCTCGAGCCCGTCGAAACAAGGAGCCACTCCGCGTCGGGCTCTAGCACGTGGTAGGTGTGCGCCACGTCGCCAGGGACGGTAATTGATTGCTGCGGGCCGGCTTCACTCAGAACTCCGTCGAGCCAAAAGCGCAGGCGCCCGGCCGTGACGATGAACGTCTCGGGGTTGTGGTGACGGTGCAGGGGAGCACTGTCGCCAAGCTGGCCGAAGGCGCGCGCCACTACGAGACCTCTCGTGTCCGCCGATGACGTGAGGATCTCGATGCGGTTGCGCGCGACCAGCCAGTAGCCGTGCTTAGGGGGCGATGTCATCTGCGAAGTGTGTCAAGGGACGCCGTGCAGCGCCGGCTCCGGGTGGCCGGACGCGGCGGCTGCGTCGCAGGCCGGGAGGAGTTTGCGCGACGGATGGAGGCCAGGTGGACCCGCGGAATTCTCCCTCTCGAAGAGCAAATACCGGCTCGGTTAGGACGCACGGAACTCATAACACGCTGAGCAAGAAATTGCGCTATAAAGAAGGCGCTATTCTGCTCCCCGCACGAGCCTGAGTCTCAGAGCCCGTGGCTGCGTGCCCTTCTCGCGCCCGAGGCCACTGAGTACTGCCCTCCGCCCGAAAGCGATATCACCATGCGAACGATGCTTATGAACAGCTCCGCGATCCCCGTGAGCTTGGAGGAGCGGGCGGCACGCCGACCCATCGGCCGCGATCTGGAGGCCTACCAAGACTTCCTGCGCGGCTATGAGAGGATTGCTCTCTGGGCCGATGAGCTCGGTATTGACGCGTTCGGCAGCACTGAGCACCACTTCCAGACGGAGGGTGGGGAGTCGATCCCCAACAACCTCCTGCTCTACGCGAAGCTGGCGGCCCTCACGTCGCGGATCATGTTCGTGCCGATGTCCGTGGTGGTCAACGCACGGGATCCGCTCCGCGTGGCCGAGGATCTAGCGCAATTCACGCATATGTTTCCGGGTCGCCTCGGAGTTGCCTTCGCCCGCGGTTTTCAGACCCGCTGGCTCCAGACCTTGAGCCAAGCGGAGAACGTTGCTGCGCACCATCCCAACTCCGACGCGCTGAACCGCGAGAAGTTCGACGAGTACCTGTCGATCATCGAGCAGGCCTGGACGCAGGACTCCTTCAACCACCACGGTCGCTTCTACCAGGCCCCCTTCCCGGCGTCCGGCATCCCGCACTGGCCACTGGCGGAGTGGACTCGCAAATACGGCGCGCCGGGCGACGTTGACGACGAGGGGACCATTCACAAGATCGGCATCGTGCCCAAGCCGCTGGAGATCCCGCCGGTGTTCGTTCCGGGCACCATGGCGGAGCAGACGATCATCGACTCCGCTCGTCACGGGCGTACGCTGCTGATCGCCGCAGGGGGACGGGACCGGATCCGTCAGGTCGCCGAAATCTACCGCGGAGCGGCTCGCGAAGCCGGGCGGGATCTCCGTCTCGGCGAGGGTGTCGGAGTGGTGGCCAAAATCGTCTTCGGCGATACGTTCGAGGAGGCCTTCGAGCTGGCCACGAGGACCTCGGGCTTCTGGTACCAGAATTTCTTCCAGCACTTCTGGTTTAACGAGAGCTACCGCATCGACACCGATCCGCCGACGCGCCCCTTGCGGCTGGCCGACGAGCGGGCTTTGACCCAGCGCATGTTCGACGCCGGCCAGCTCCTCTGTGGGACGCCGGAGCAGGTGCACGATCAGCTTGTAGGCCTTCAGGAGGTGTTTGGCGACGGCGGCCTGGACTGGTTGGTCTGGGAGTACTGGTGTCAGTCGATGCCCTTCGAAGACTGGGATGGCGTACAACGCCACCAGCTCGAGACGTATGCCAAGCAGGTCATGCCCGCCGTACGCTGATGTCGGCCGCCATCACTGGCGAGGAGTTCCGCCGTGTTCTGAGCCATCTTCCGACCGGGGTTGCAGTGATCACGGGAGACGGGCCAGCCGGTCCCACCGGGCTGGCGGCCAACAGCGTGACGTCGGTGTCGCTCGACCCGCCGCTTATCCTCTTCTGCCCGGCCAGGACCTCGGAGACCTGGCCGTCGCTTCGCGACTCCGCGCGCTTCTGTATCAACGTGATGGCGGACTCGCACGCAGAGCTCACCCGCCGCTTCGCGCGAAAGGGGATTGACCGCTTCGCCGGCGTGGATTGGGCCCCGCGCGCCACCGGACCCGGCCTGGTCGACGCTGTGGCCTGGGTCGAGTGCAACCTTCGCGAGGAGCACGACGCCGGCGATCACACGATCGTCGTCGCCGACGTTCTTGCTATCGAGAGCGCGACCAAGCAGGAGCGCCTCCCGCTCGTGTTCTTCCGCGGGCGATACGGAACCTTCATCGCTCCCGAGGCCTGATCCCGCATCCGGAGACCGGAAGATCGGTTCGCTAGGCAGAATCTGGTATTCTGCGCGCCGTGCCCGACCACGGAAAACTCCTGCTCGTCGGGAGCGTCGCGCGCCCCGAGGACGGATGGTCAGTGGAAGACGTGCTGCGCAACTCCGCACAGGCCATCGGGCGCTACGTTTCGATGTTGCCCGACGGCGAGATCGGCGACCGTTCGCTGTGGATCAACTTCATCGCTCGGCGGGTATTCCCGGGGCACCCGGACCTCATCACGACATCGCGCCATACCTACGAGGATTGGAAGCCATGTGGTTATGGCGACCTGTGGCGCGTGACCGTGCGCGAGGGTGTTGACGCAATTCGCATTGACAAGATCGGCTACGCCGACGAGGCAAAGGCCTCGTACACAATCTTCTCGCGCCTTCGGGACGAGGGCGTGATCCCGCCAGGCGTCCGCTTCATGGTCGCCCTTCCGCTGACCGAGAGCGGGACGCGCGGATTCGTCAGCAACGCGCGCGACTTCGAGATCTTTTGGGCGGGCTACCGCGACGCGCTGGCCCAAGAGATCGAGGAGATCGTCGCGACGATCCCGCACGACGATCTGGCCATTCAGTGGGACCTGGCTCGCGAGACGGCTGCCGTCGAGGGCGTCGAGTTCGCGTTTCCCAACGCCGACCTCGAGGTCTTACCGCACGATCCGATGGAGAGGTATTGCCAGGCGCTCAGCGAGCTCGCACCGGCAGTACCCGAGGATGTGTGGCTTGGGCTGCACGTCTGCTACGGCTCGCTCGAGCATCGCGAGGGCGAGTCGCCTGACAGCGGTCATTACGTTCCTATCAAGGATCTCGGAACCGCCGTGCAGATGCTCAATAGAGGCGTCGCCGCGTGTGGCCGGCGAGTCGAGTTCGCGCATTTGCCAGTGCAGTTCTCCGACGGGCTCACGGACGACCACTACCGGCCACTTGGTGGACTCGACATCGGCGACGGGCGCGTGTATCTCGGCCTGATCGATCCCATCGACGGGCTCGAGGGAACCATGGCGCGCGCCGCCGTGGCGCGCCGGCACCTCGCGGACTTCGGGATGGGCACAGCCTGCGGATGGGGGCGACGCCCGCTGAGCGAGAGCGTTGAGGATCTGCTGCACCTCGAGCGGGAAGTCGCCGACGAGGTATGGGGAACGGCGACGGCGGTTTAGGCCGCAGGCGTTTGGCACGATGGGTCCACGAGGGCAGAGGAGATTGAGTGACGACTAGCTATTGGGTCGGGACTGACGTTGGGGGCACGTTCACCGACATGGTGGTGATCGACTCCGCGGGGAAGGTGACGGTCGCCAAGAGCCCGACGACGCCAGAGGATCGCAGCCAAGGTGTGATCGACGCCTTCGGCCTCGCGGCCAAGGCCCTTGATCTCGCACTGGACGAGCTCCTGCGGGCGACCGTGTACTTTGCGCACGGTACGACCGCTGCGACCAACGCGCTGATCGAGCGCAAAGGTGAGGTGACGGCGCTCCTCACCACGCGCGGGCACGGCGACACGATTCTCATGCAGCGCGCAATGGGCTCGTGGGCCGGCGTGGGAGTGACCTCCGGTCACTACAGCCGGCGCCGCAACCCAATCCCGATCGTCGACCGCAAGCTCATCTTCGAGATCGACGAGCGAACCACCGCGGGAGGTGACGAGCTCGTGCCGCTCAACGAGGAGCAGGTTCGGGACGCCGCGCGGCAGCTGAAGGAGTCACACGTGGGCGCGGTGGCTATCTGCTTTCTGTGGTCGATGGTGCGCCCGGAGCATGAAGTGCGCGCCGCAGAGATCGTCGGCGCGGAGCTTCCCGGCATCTTCTGCTCGATATCGAGCGAGATAGCTCCGGTCATTGGGGAGTACGAGCGCACGGCAACCACTGTCATCAATGCCTACCTCGGTCCCGTGATCAGGCGTTACGTCGAGACTCTCGAGCAGCGACTGGTCGAATCTGGTTACGCCGGCGAGTTCCGGGTGATGGACTCCGCCGGCGGCGTCCTAAAGGCGACCGAGGCGGCGGAACGCTCGATCGGGATGCTCATGTCGGGTCCCGCTGGTGGCGTTCTGGCTTCGAGGTCTCTAGCCGCGGCGCACGGGCACGGCAATGTGATCACAGCCGACATGGGCGGAACGAGTTTCGACGTCGGCCTCATCGTCGGCGGGGAGCCAACCATCGAGAGCTATAGCGTCACGGGCAGCTATCACCTCGCCGCGCCGCGAGTGCGAGTGACTGCGATTGGGTCGGGCGGTGGCAGCTTGGCCCACGTGGACGCGGACGGAATCCTGGGTGTGGGTCCAGAGAGCGCGGGCGCCAGCCCCGGACCTGCCTGTTACGGCCGTGGCGGCATGCTCCCCACCGTCACCGATGCCGATGTCGTGTTGGGCATTCTGGATCCCGCGCATTTCTTGGGGGGTCGCATGCAGCTCGACCGGCGCCTCGCAGAGCAAGCGATCCGAAACGCCGTCGCCGATCCCCTCGGCCTCGACGTCATGGAGGCAGCAGACGGGATCCGCAACGTAGCCGACCACCAGATGGCCGATCTGCTGCGCAACGTGACCGTAGAGCAGGGTCACGACCCGCGCGAGTTCACGGTCTTCGCCTACGGCGGCGCCGGCCCCACGCACGCCTACTCGTTCGCCGAGGCAGCGGGCATCGGGCGCGTCGTCGTGCCACGGACCGCCACCGCGCACTCAGCGTATGGAACGGTGTCCTCCGATCGACTGCGCGTCTTTCAGATGAGCGACCCACAGCGAACGCCGCCGGGAACCTTCGATCCCGAGAACCACCTCGACATCCATCGAATCAATCAGACGTTCGAGGCCCTCGAGGAACGCTGTCGCAGTGCCTTTGGTGACGACGCCGATGTCCAGGTGTCTCGTCAGCTGTTCTTCCGCTTTCGTCGTCAGGTTCACGAGCTGTCCGTCCCCGCCGGACCCGGTAGGCTCGCGGCAGCTGATGTTGCGCAGCTCTGCGTCATGTTCGAGCGAAAATACGAGCAGATTTACGGAGCGGGAACGAGCCTGAAGGGCGCAGGCATAGAAATCCATACGTTCCGAGTCGAGGGCCGCGTCCCGCCCCCGTCCGTCGAGGCCCTCTCGGGCCGTCGGATCGATGACTCCCAGCTTGACTCCGCCGACGGCGCGCTACTCGGTACGCGTCCGGTCATGTTCGCCGGCATCGTGCACGACACAAGCGTGTACGGCGGAGAGGATCTCAACGCAGACCTGACCGGCCCGTTGATCTTGGAGTTCCCGGGGACAACGGTCGTCGTCGGTCCGGCGCAAGGCGCCTCGGTCCGCGGGGGCGAAGTCGTGATCAACCTGGAGGGAACGAGCTGATGGCTGACGCAGCGAATACCACGATCACCGCGACCGAGGTTGATCCGGTCACCTTCGAAGTGATCCGGCACCGTCTCCTGGCCATCACTGATGAGCAGGCGGCGACCCTTGCGGCGATCTCGGGCTCCCCTCTGGTGACCGAGGCGAACGACTTCAACGTCGGGCTGTATCGCAGCGACGGTTCGGCGGTCGCGATGGGACGCACCGTGCTCTTCATGGCCTCGTCGATCGCGCAGATCGTCGGATACGTGGTTGCGGATTGCCTGGAGGATCCCGGCATCCACCCGAACGACGTGTTCGTGGTCAACCATCCGTGGAAGGGCGCCATGCACGCCATGGACATGGGCGTGGTGGCTCCGATCTTCCATGCCGGCGAGATCGTGGCGTGGTCCGGTGCAATGTGCCATCTGATGGACATCGGGGGGCTGCGGCCTAGTGGGTTCTGCGTCGGCGCGACCGAGATGTACCAGGAAGGCCTGCAGCTTCCTCCGGTCAAGCTCGTCGACGGCGGCGTCCTGCGGAGCGACGTCCTTAATTTGATTCTGTCGCACTCGCGGATCCCGGCCACGGTGAACCTTGACATCAAGGGCCTGATCGCTGCCAACAACACCGCGGTGCGATCTGTCGCCGATCTCATCGCACGGTACGGCATGGAGACTGTCGACGCCGTGATGAGGGGGGTTGTCGAGCTCTCCGAACGGCGCATCCGCAGCCGCCTCGAGTCCCTTCCCGATGCGGTCGTACGGGCGGTGGCATACATTGACAATGACGGCGCCCAGCCCGTTGACGAGACTTACGAGATCGCGCTGGAGATGACGAAAGCCGGCGACTCGATCACGTTTGACTTCTCCGCGTCCTCGCCTCAGGCGCCGAGCTACGTCAACTGCACCTGGGCTGGCATAACGGCGGGAGTCACAGCCGCTGTGCTTCCCACCATTGCCTACGACATCCCTTGGAACGCTGGGCTGTTTGCAGCGCTAACGATTGAATGCCCCGAGGGCTTGATCTGCAACGCGACGCTCCCAGCAGCAGTGAGCGGGGGGACGCTCGAGGCCACCTGGATGGTCGAGATGGCCTCTCAGGAGGCGCTGTCGAAGCTGGTGGCCTGCACCGACGAATTCTCAGGCGAGGCCCAGGCGCCTCCTGCCGGCGGCCCTGACCTGACGCTGTTCTCCGGCCTCAACAATCAGGGCGAGCGGTTCGCGCAGGTGATGTTGGACATCCTCGCCACCGGAGGCGGCGCGTACAACGATCACGACGGCGTCTCGGTGCAGGGACAGCACAACATCGAACGCACGATGGTCGCCAACGTGGAGGCCAACGAGCTCAACCTACCCATCGTCTATCTCTGGCGCGGGCTGGTGCCGGACTCCGGTGGTGCGGGGCGGCAGCGCGGGGGAGACACCATGGGCTGCATGTGGGCGTTTCTCACCGAAGCCGGGGTGGACCTGCTCTACGGCGGGCACGGGTGGGACGTACCGAACTCCTACGGGATCTTCGGCGGTCACCCAGGGGAGGAGAACCGCCGAGTCATCGTGCACGAGTCCGACGTCCGTGAGCAGTTTGCCTCCGGTCATGTGCCGGGCCTTGCGGAGATCACGGGCAAGGAGCAGCCGACGCGGGGCCGGTTCGGGATGTCACATCTCGGCCGGGACTCGGTCCTGGCCATCATGCCGCAAGCCGGCGGGGGGTTCGGCGATCCGCTCGACCGTCCCACTGCGGCCGTACAGATCGACCTCGAGGACGGGACCGTCAGCCCAGAGGGGGCCGTCGTCGTCTACGGGGTCACCCTGGATGCGGGCGGGCAGGTGGACGAGGCCGCCACCGCCAAGCGCCGTGGCGAGATCCGCGAGACACGCCGCGCTTGGCCCAAGGCCGGCGAAGAGCGACTGGCGGATCTTGACAACGCAGACCTGCGCAGGACGGGCCCGCTGGGCGACGTCCTCGAAGTCGTCACGGACGGATCCGAGCACTATGTCCGCTGCCGCTGCGGGGACGTTCTGTGCCGGGCCGAGGAAAACTGGCGCGAGCGGGCACGCATGTGCCTGGCGACAGCGGATGAGCTCGGCCCAGGGATCCCGCTGCTCGACGAGAAGATCGAGGTGCGGCGGTACGCGTGTGGCGGATGCGGAGTGCTGCTGTCCGTCGACGTGCGGCGCAAAGGCGCACACCACCTGCATGACGTCTCGTTATTGCTGCATGGCTGAGATCGTCTGGGCCGCATGCGCATCGCACACCGGAGCCATGATCCGCTATCGCGCGGACGCCGAGCAGCAGGAGGACCTCGCCGGCATCTACACGGCCTGGGAGCAGCTTCGGACCTCCCTGGCGGCAGCGCGGCCCGACGTTCTCGTTGTCTTCGGGTCAGATCACTTTCACAGCCACTCCTACGATCTCATGCCGATCTTCGCGATTGGCAGGGGGGATAGCTTCCGCACGTTCGGGGAGTTCGGCACCCGACAGATCGGGATTGCCGGTCACGCCGACCTCAGCGACCTGCTCCACGAGGGGCTGGTGTCGGGCGGCTTCGATGTCGCCGGGAGCGTCGAGATGCGCCTCGACCATGCGTGGGCGTGTCCGCTGGAGTTCCTTGACCCCGACAACAACTTGCGGATCGTCCCGATTGCCATCAACGGCTTCATTCCGCCCATGGCCAGCATGCGCCGGTGCCTGGATCTCGGAGAGCGGCTTGGCGCCCTGCTAGAAGAACAGGAGCACGCCCAGCGCGTCGCCGTCCTCGGCACGGGGGGAATCAGTCACTGGATCGGTATGCCCGAGACCGGCCGGATCGGCGAAGAGTTCGATCGGCGGGTGCTCGATCTGGTGGCTTCGGGATCCCTGGACGAGCTCGCCGATCTTAATGACACCGCGATCGTGGCGGGCGGCGGCCCGGGCGCTGGTGAGCTGCGTTGCTGGATGGCGGTGCTCGGCGCGACCAAGGCCTCGGCCGCGCGACCGCTTGCCTACGCGCCCGCGCCGCGCCTGATGACGGGTATCGCCCTGGTGGAGGTTGCCACCGGATGAGCCGCTGGCACGTCGAGCGTGCGATCTTTCTCCTGGGCCGGGAAAATCCACTCACGCGTCTTCACGCCGACCCCGGCGCCGCGCTGTGGGCGCTGATCGAGCAGGTGCGGAGCGAGAACGACGAGGATCCCACGGCTCCGACTCCGGTCTTTGACCTCGACGAGGACGAGGTGGCACTGATCGCCGGCGCCGATCTCGTCGGGATGTATCGAATGGGCGTTCACCCGGTCCTCATCCGGGCCTTCGCCGGCACGTGGGGCATCGACTACGTCGCGGAGTACCGCCGCGCCGGTCTCTGATCCTTCAGTCAGAAGCCGCCAGGGCTGCACGGGCCGCGGAGACCAACATGCCGAGGTCCGAGGAGACCACCACGTACCGGTAGCCCTCCGCCACGGCGGCGCCGGCGGCCGCTCTTGTGGCCGCAAACGTGCCCAAGGGCGTCCGCGTCCGCGCCGCCGCAGCTTCGATTGCGGCCATCGCGGCCCGGACCGGTCCGGCAGCCGGCTCGTCGGGATAGCCGAGGTCGACGCTGAGGTCGACTGGACCGATGAACGCGACGTCGAGCGCGGCGACCGCCTCGTCAAGTGACACCGCGTAATCCCTAGTTTCAAACTGGCCGACCCCAAGCGCCTGCGCGTTCGCCTCCGCGATCGCGTCGCCGAGCGATCGCGTGCCGTAGCGGGCCGCTGGCTGGGTCAGGCTGATGCTTCGCGTGCCCTCCGGCGGGTACCGGATGACTCGCCTGAGTTCTGTCGCCGTTACGGCGTTGGCCCGTGCAAGCTGGATCCCGGCTGCTCCGGCTTCGAGCACCCGGTTGATCAAACCTCGGTCGAGCTCGGGCAGACGGACGAGGACGGGGATACCGGCGCCGCTCCCTGCCCGCACGGTGTCGAGCACGCCGGCCACGTCCGTCTGGGCGTGCTCGTAGTCGCAGACCACGAAGTCAAACCCGGCAAGGGCCATTACGTCCACGACCTCCGGGCGGGGAAGCTTGACGAACGTCCCGACGACGGGACCTGCCTGGAGTCGGCTGCGAAGTCCATTCATGTGGTCTGGCCGCCTCCGGCGGTTAGTGGGTGAGGAACTGCCTGACCACCCGGGCGAAATCCTCCGGGTGCTCATACGGTACGAGATGACCGGTGCCGTCGCCCCAGATGTGGCACCGCGCGCGCGGGATCGACTCCAATGACTTCAGCGCGCGCTCGACCGGGACGATCAGGTCGTTGGCGCCCCAGATGACGAGCGCTTCGGCGGCCAGAGTGGGAAGTTTCTCCGTGATGTCGCTGTTGGCGGCGAGAGTGGCGAACTCGGCCCTGCTCTCGAGGTGCCCGGGTGCGGATGCGGCCTGCCATCGATCGTCGATAGCGTCTTCGCTCCTGCGCTCGGCGTTGGGCACGAAGAGCTCGAAGAGCTTGGCCATCGCCTGGCGCGACGGGTTCGCCGTGAAAGCTTGCGTCGTCCTACGCGCCAGGCTGTCGGGTCTCTGCGCCATGCCCGGCGCGTAGGCCTGAAGAACGAGCTTGTGGGTGCGCCCGGGGTGGTCGAGCGCGAACCGGAGGGCGGCCGGGCCGCCACCGGAGGAGGAGTAGTACGAGATCGGCTGGTCGATGCCAAGTGCGTCGAGGAGGTCTCCCACGAGCCCGGCGAGGAAGACGTCGGGATGCGGGCGCGGATTCTTGACGTGCTTCTGGGATTCCCCAAAGTTCGGTAGGTCGAGGAGTAGCACGCGGAAGTGCTCGGCGAGCGCCGGCACCGCTTTCCCGAGGCCGCCCCAGGCGCTCGCGCCGGGGCCACCGCCATGCGTACCGAGCAGCACTGGCCCGCTACCGGCGTCGTTGTAGTGCAATCGGATCCCCTTGACCTCGATGAATTTGTCGGTCGCTTGCTTGGTGAGCTCAGTCATGCGTCAGCGCGTGCATCGAGCGGGAGAAGACGCCGGTCAGGTCGTCACGGGTTACGGGCCTGGGACACCTCGGCAGGAGCCGACGCTGCGCGATCGCCATCTCAACGAGCGGTCCGATGTCGCTGGGGCCAAAGCCGAACTCGTCGAGGCTGTTCGGCCCTCCGGTCATCTTGATCATCTGTCGAATCCATCGCGAGAGCGCGTCCTGGCCGGCGTGTGCCGCCTCATCGCCGGTCATGCCGAGTAGTCGCGCGGCGCGCTCGTGGCGCGCAGGCGCGCCCGCGTACGTGAAAGCAAAAGCCTCGGCGGCGGTGGACACCACGGCCTGCCCGTGAGGAATAACCGAACGGTCGACACCGGTGAAGCCCGCAGGGACGTAGGTGTCCGGCGCCAGGCCGGAGACCGCCGCCGCATTGGCATGCGGGAGGTGCGCGCCTGCGGTGCCCAGGCGAGAAAACATCGCAGCCTGCGTCATCCCGATGCGGGCCTCGAGATCGGAGCCGTCGTGGACCGCGCGTATGAGGTGCTGTCCGCACAGCGCGATGGCGCGTTCCCCCCATACGTCACTGATCGGATTCGCTCCGACCATGGGCGGGGCCTTGTGAGCCGGACGTGGGGGCACCTGGTCGAAAGCGCGCGACGTGTAGCTCTCCAGGGACTGCACGAGGACGTCGTAACCTGCCGACGCTGTGACGGCCGGCGGTGCGCTGACCATATTGTACGGGTCAACGATCGCAAGCGCGGGGGTCAGCGCGCGATCGACGATCGACGCTTTCAGGCCAAGCTTCGTGAAGTCGATCGATGCTGCCCCGGTCGACTCGGCGCCCGATCCGGACGTCGTAGGCATACCGATGATGGGAGGGCGATCGCGGGGGACTGGGCGGCCCTCGCCATGGGGCTGGGCTACGTACGTGCTCAGAGGAGCTGAATCGGCAAGGCCGACGCTGACGGCTTTGCACGTGTCGATGCAGCTGCCGCCTCCCAACGCGACATAGCCATCAATGCGCTCGCCCGCGAGGTCGTCGACGGCCGCGGCGATCGACGTGTCCGTCGGCTCGAGCTGGCTCTCGGCCCAGACGATCGTCTCGACGCCGCTCTCGCTCGCCCACCCCACAACCTCGTCCACCAGGCCAGTGGCGCGGATGTTCGCGTCGCTGACGATCACAGCCCGGCGGATGCCGCGCCGGCTGAGCTCGATGCCGATCTCCGCGGTCGCGCCGAGACCGTAGAGGACCGGCGCTGCCTCCCACAGAAAGGTCGTCGCGTGGGCGGGCCGCAAACGCTCGACTCTCACGCCTCCGCGTCCAAGTAGGAGAGGAGGTGAGCGTAATCCTCCCGGGGGGGGACGAACACGTCGAGGTTCACGCACGGACCTTCGAGGACGTCGATGTAATGTTCGGCGCCGGCGGGAACGAGTCTGAGGTCCCCCGGCCCCATCGGGTGCGGCACACCCGACACGAAGAAGTTGCAGCGGCCCTCCACGATGAGCACCAGTTGGTCGAAGTCGTCATGCGCGTGGGGTCGCACCTCGAGCCCGACGTCAATGACGTTGCGCACGAGCATCACCTCATCGCTGGCGTAAGCCTTGCGCGAGACACCGCGGCGAGCGACCTCCTCGGGAAGGTCCTCCCAGTTGAACGTGCGCCCGTATAGCTTGGCGTTGCGCATCAATCAGCTCACGTGCTCGCGGAGAAACGCGTAGACCTGCGGCCACATCTCCGCGGTTGCCGCTGCGTCGTAGTTCGGGTGGGTCTCGTCAGCGAAGACGTGGCCCGCCCCCTCATAACGATGAATCTCAAATGTCTTGTGAGCGCGCGTGAGCTCGGCCTCAAGACGATCAACGTGCTTGGCAGGGATCTCGGAGTCCTCTGTGCCGATGTGTAGCTGCACTGGACAGTCGATGTGCCGCGCGAGCGGCACGCGGTCGAGCGGCTCCCGATCCTCAGTGAGGTCGCCGCGCAAAACGATGTTGCCGTAGATCGCAACGACGCATCCCGCTAGCCCGCGGCGGGTCGAGACGGCGTAGATCGCCTGGCCACCGCCGGAGCAGAATCCGAGAAGGGCCGGCGTCCGCCCGCCGGTGCGCGCGCGCACCCAATTCGCCGTGACCTCCAGATCGCGCGCAACCTGTTCGTCAGGCATCGACAGGAACGCCGCGCGGCGCCGCTCGTCTTGAGTGTCGAAAGGCCCGGGAGGAGGCGCGCCGTCGAGGCGGGAGTAGGCGTTCATGACCACCACTGTCCACCGCAGATCAGCGGCCATCCGTGCGGTCTCGCGCTGGCGCCACTCGGTGATCCCAGGGTTCTCGTGGAGGACGATCAGGGCTCGCCCGTCGACGGGGCGGGCTGGCTCGGCCACGAAGGCCTGGAGGTCGAGCTCCCCGCCGGGGATTGTCTGCCAGCTCACGCTGCCGATGGCTGGAGTGTCGTCGGGGTCTGCCATGTCGAGCTCCTCTGAACCGTGGTCAGCGATCGACCACTGACGCGTGCTCAATGAACACCACCGCCCGGCGCCAGGCGTCCGCCGCGTCCTCGGGGCGATGGTGGGGATGGTCGGGGTCATGAGCAAAGGCGTGGCCGGCATCGGGGTACCGCACGACGGGGACGCCGGCCGCCTCGATTGTGTCGATGTCGGCCAACGGGACGAACTCGTCCTGCTCTCCGAAGATCGCGAGGAGGCGATCGGTGTTGTCACTCAGGTAGTCCAACGGCTCGCCCTGATGCGGGCTCTGCCAGTACGTGGGGATGCGAACCATCCCGTAGAACGCCACGATGCGATCAAAGAGGCCCAGCGACGCCGCCTTCATCGCGTACATGCCCCCGATGCAGAAGCCGACGAGCGCCACACGAGGCGCGGCGGTTGCGGCGGCAGCATCGTGCAGAACCTGAAAGACATCGTCGTCTCGCAAGTTCACGACGACGCTGCGGCGCTCCTCGAAGCCCGCATCGGGGTCGTCGGTGACGATCTCGGGGATGCAGACCGTCCAGCCCCGATCTGCCGCGAGGTCCCTGGCGCGCTGTTGGAACGCGGATGTGGTCCCCGGCATCGACGGAAGGATGACGAGGCCCTGCTCCGCCGCGGGGGCAATGGCAAGGAACGCCGACGCACCGTTCGCGAGCCGCACGTGGCTAGGAGTCGGCATCGGTTCAGGGCGCCGTCGGCCGGAGCATGGGGAGACGCGAGGCGGCTCCCCATGCCTTGGCGGCCGCTAGTACTTGACGGTGCCGTTGTAGGTGGTGTGGCCGCTGATGTTGCCCGCGAACTTGCCGCCGCCGGTCATCCCCTTGAACTTGCCGGTGGCATGGACGACCTTCCAGCAGCCCGTGAACGTGGGGGGCGTGAAGTGCTCGTTGGAGCAGTGAAACGTGGTGGTACTGAACGAGCCGTAGCCCCCGCGCGTCAGGGTTAACTTGGTCAATGGGATCACCAAGGTGCCCTTGACCGACCCAGAGCCGAGCCTCTGAGCGTGCCACGAGCCTGAGAGGTTCGTGCCGTGCTGCTTGGTCAGCAACGTGATCGAGACATTCTGGGACGACCGGGCGAAGGCTACAGGGGCCACCACAGCGGCCCCTGAGACTGCGGTCGCCAGTGCCACGACCAGCGAGATGCGCTTCATAGACATGTACCAACTCCTCCTGTTTGGTGGTGAGGCTTAGGCGCTCTGGCTGGCCAGAGCGGTCTGTGGGTAACGGCTCGGATCGGCTCGGGGGATGACCTCCTTGGCGAACAGCTCGACCGAGCGCGCGGCGAACTCCGGGTCGAGCCCGATGAACTGGGGAACGAACGTGATCGCGTCGGCGCCGCACTCGGCAATGATGCGCTGAAGCTGCTCGACTGACTCGTCGACCGAGCCGTAGACGATCAATCCGCTGGAGATCATGTCCTCGAAGCTCGAGTCGACGAAGTCCCGCCAGCCCTTTTCGTGCTCGGCGTAGGCCGGGTCGTCGCCCTTGGGCCGGTCGCTGATCTGGTTGAGGAAGTTCTCGGCCTTGATCTGCAGCGGCTCACGTGCGTAGCGCTCGGCTTCGGCGTGTGTCTCGCCAATGGCAATGGTGATGCCGAAGGAGAACTTCTTTCGCGGCGCGTCGCCCTGGTGCTGACGCCACGCCTCTTCGTAGCGTGCCACGTGCTTACGCGCGAGCTCCATAGGGGTCAAGGAGACGGCCGCGTGAGCGCCGTAGCGGGCCGCGCGGTCAATCGACGAGGCGCTCACGGCGACGATCCACATGTCCGGATAGGGCTGCTGGACGGCGGCGGGGACGACCTCGGCGACCGTTCCGTGCCACCATTTGTTCTCGAACTCCACGTCGCGCTCGGTGAGCAGGCGCAGCAAGAGCTCCATGCCGTCCTCGAACAGCTCGGCGGTCGTATTGCGATCGACGCCGTAGGCGGCCTGCTCGTGCCGGATAGCGCCGCGACCGAAGCCGATCTCCAGACGCCCGTCGGTGAGGACGTCGAGCATGCGGATCTCCTCCGCCACCCGGAGCGGGTGGTGGTACGGCAGCACGGTGACCAAGGCGCCCAGGTGGATCCGGGACGTACGCTCGGCGGCGACCGCTAACAGCAGATTCGGCGATGCGACCAGCGAGAACCCGGGGTTGGCGTGGTGCTCAGCGAGGAACCAGCCGTCGATGCCCATTGCGTCGGCCATCCCGATGAGGCGGAGGGTGTGCTCGTAGTTCTCCTTGGCAGAGAGCCCCGGGATCTGCTCGCCGACGTTAAAACCTCTGTACTCCATGGAACATCCTTCCGGTATTACACTGCAGAGCAGAATCAAGACTTCTGTACTGCCGAAAATAGATACCGGATTTCGGCGCTCGTGTCAAGCGCGCCGGGACTGTGAGCACGGCGATTAGTCCAGCTTGGCTTCGACCGAGTCGGCCGCGGCGCGCAGGATCCGCGACATCTGCTTGTCCCAGCGCGGGGTTACACGCTGAGCAGGTGCAGCCACGGCGAGGGCGGCCACCGGTTTAGTCTGGCGCAGGACCGCAACCGCGACCGATTCGAAGTCGAGCGGGTCCGTGCCCGCGGGCACCGTGTTCGTGGCGTACCCGTTGGCGCGGACGTCTTCGAGCTCGGCTTCGAGTGCCTTACGGCTGATGCGGGAGGCGTTAATCGGGTCCTCGATGTAATCGGACGGGTAGAGCTCCCGTAACCGTTCGAGCGACAGGCCGGCGAGGAGGACCTTCCCCGGCGCGGAGTGGAAGGCGACCATTCGTCGCCCGGTCTGGTCCGCGATCCTGAGCTGGTGGTCGCACTCCTGCCCGGCCACGAAGATGACGCTGGTGTGGCGCAGCACGCACGCGTTCGCCGTCTCGCCAGCTGCCGCGGCGATGTCCTCAGTGGCCGCCTGAAGCAACGGAGTGATGTCCTCGTTGCCCTGAACCGCATGACTGAGCTCGATCACCGCTGGGCCGCAGACGTAATGGCGCGTCCGTAGATCCTGCGTCACGAAGCCGTGGAGCGCCAGCATGGCCAGCAGCCGGTGCGCGGTGGAGCTGGCGACCCCGAGCTCGGCGGCGGCGTCGGCAACCCGGATCGACCGCCGGTCGCGGAACAGCAGGAGCAGCTGCAACACGCGATCGACTGAGCCAATCGGGTAGCGCGGGGTAGGTGGCTCGCTTTCCAGAATCCTCCATTCTGTCACAGCTGTGACTCCTGGAAGGAGAGTCAGTTGCACCGGCAGGCAGAATTCAGTACTCTGCAGGAAGGGAACATACGTCCGTCGCTTGAAACTGTGTTTGCACCGAGGAGAAGACAATGAACTTTGCGCTCAGCGCCCGCACCGTGACTCTTCTCGCGACTTTCGCCCTGGCTGGCTGCAGTTCCTCGTCAAGTTCGCCCAGCGGCGCTTTGGGCCCCGTGGTCTCCTACGCCCCGCCATCCTCCGGCTGCGGCAGCTTCCGTGCGCAGACGCCATCCGATCCGGATGGCGTTTTCGCCAGTCTCCCGAAGAACGTTCAGAGCGATTTGCTCGGCGAGCCCGAGATCCGCAGGAGTGGATGGGCCAACTTCAAGCCCAAACACGCGCCTCCGTACAACGTCACGGTGATCATGAGCGGCGCCGTGAACTCGCTTCAGGAGCAGCTCATCTCTGGGCTCAAGCAGCGTCTGGGTGCGGCGAAGGAGATCGGCAAAGTGAACATGCTGTTGACCAACGGCGTGGACATTCCGGCCCAGATCCAGCAGATGCAGACGGCGATCGGACAGCACACCGACATGATCATCCTGGAGCCGCTGCAGGCCGAAGCATTCAATGCGCCAATCGCGCAGGCGGCCCAGGCGGGTATCCCCACCGTGACCTTCCTCTCGCTCGTCAATTCCCGGTACGCGCTCAATGTCAACGTCAACGCTTATCTGTCCGCGGCGGTGACCGCCTCGTTCATCGCCCGTCAGGCCAAGGGACACGGGGCCCTTCTGTCAGTACTCGGCTACGGGACAGGACAGACCGACCAACTCACCGTCAAGGCAACAAAGAACGTTATCGGGTCCTGCCCCGGGATGACGTTCGGCGGGCAGATCCTTGGCGCTTACAACAACGGCTTGGCCAAAGGTGAGACGCTGAAGTACCTCGCCACGCATCCGGGCAAACTCGCTGGTGTCACGCAGGGCGGGACGATGGCCCCAGGGATTATCAACGCGTTCACGAGCTCTGGCCGCCCCGTGCCCCCGGTCTCGGATATTGCAGCGATCCAGGGCTCACTCGCCTACTGGCGCCATCACCTGAGCACCTATCACGGCATCGGGACGGGTCCTGGTCCGCAGGCGCTCGTGCGGGCCACGGTCAGCGTCGTGCGCCGGACGCTGGCGGGCCAGGGTCCGCTGGTCAACAAGTTCTTCGGTTCGGTCCCGCTTATCACCGACAAGAACCTTGCGCAGTGGGTGCCGGCGGGAGCCAAGGACACCAGTCTGGTCGCCGCAGAAGGGCCGGCCAGCTCGTTTCTGCCCGAGGCCTACCTCAACCGTCTCTTCACGCATGGAAGCGAAGTCAAGTGACCAAGCGCGCTGTCGAGGTCGCGCCCGGAGACGTGCTCCTCCTGGAGGGTGAACGCGTGCTCGTCCTCGACGAGCCCGTCCTGATGCACCGGGGTTTGGGCTTGTTCGACGAACTCGAGCTGTTGGTCGGTGTCACCGTCGCCGGTCTCAGCGGCGTCCCACGCCGGTTCGCCTGGACTCCGACGATGTGTCTCGACGTGTCAGCCGCCCCGTAGCGACGTTTCGGCAGATAGATCGTCGTTTCTGGTATAAGAACACCATGGTTCGGCGATCGGCCCTATCGCATGTCGCTCTGGGCGTTCGTGACGTGGCCGTGGCCACGCGCTTCTACCGCGAGGTCTTCGGGCTTCAGCCGCATGCAACACGGGAGGACGGGTCCTACCTGCTCGGCCACGGCGCGGGCCATCACGTTCTCGAACTTCACGAAGGCACGGGTACGCACCACTTCGGCGTCGAGGTCCGCGGCACCAGCCTCAATGACGTGGCCGCCGACCTGCATGACCGTGGCGTGCGCGTCCACGAGGGAGCAGCCGGCGGTCTGCCCACCCTCTGGGTGCAGGATCCCGACGGCAACTCAGTGGAGCTGCACGGGCCCATCGACCGCTCGGGTGAGCGCACGACGGACGGCGCCGCACGGCCGCAGCGCATCGACCACATCACCTTCGGCTCGCCTCAGGTCGAAGCGATGGTGACGTTCTACGTAGGCGCTCTCGGTATGCGCGTCTCCGATCGCATGGAGGACGACTTCGTTTGGTTGCGAGGTGACCACCACCACCACGACGTCGCGATCGTGAAGGCGCCCGTGGCCGGTCTGGACCACTATTCGTATGAGATCTGCTCCTGGAAGAACGTGCGAATCTGGTGTGACCGCTTCGCTGCGAGCGGCATCCCGCTGACCTGGGGTCCCGGTCGGCACGGGCCCGGCAACAACGTCTTTCTCTTCGTCGACGATTCGGACGGGCACCACATCGAGCTCTCCTGCGAGATGGAGCTGCTCTGGGACGAGCACGTCGAGTACGCCCCTGACGCACGAGTCTGGGCGAGGAGCCCAGCCATCGGAAACCTCTGGGGTCCGCTCCCCACGTGGCGGAAGGACCTGACCGCCGAAGCCGAGCAGGCAACGCAGGGCGGCGTGCGCTGATGCGTTTCGCGAACGTAGCTTACGACGGGAAGGAGTTCGCGGCCCGCGTTGAGGCCGATGGCCTGCGGCGGCTGCGCGGCTTGGGTCCGATCGGTCCGGGAACCGACTTTGAACGACTGGCCAACGCCGAGGGGCACGGGGACGCCCTCGATCCCGACTTGGTGCGCCTGCTGCCGCCCGTCGTCAGCCCGCGGCGGGTCATCTGTCTCGGGTTGAACTACCGCGGCCATGTGCAGGAGACCAAGCGCGAGCTCCCTACCTACCCTGTGCTCTTCACCAAGTGGTCCGACAGCCTGATCGGACCGCGCGACGCGATCGTTCGCCCGCCGGAGTCTGAGCAGGTGGACTACGAAGCGGAGCTCGCGGTGGTCATCGGACGCCCGATGCGTCGCGTCAACCCCGAAAACGCCCTCGGGCACGTCGCCGGATATACGGCGGCTAACGATGTGACGATGCGCGACTACCAGTACAAGAGCCACCAGTGGCTACAGGGCAAGGCTTGGCCGCGATCGACGCCGCTCGGGCCCTACCTCGTCACCGGCGATGAGATTGGCGACGGTGCTGCGTTGGACATCCGCCTGTTGCTCAACACCGAGGAGATGCAACACTCGAACACCGAGAACATGATCTTCGGGGTGGCGGTTACGCTGTCCACGCTCTCGGAGTTCGTGGCGTTCGAAGCCGGAGACGTTGTGCTTCTGGGAACGCCCGGCGGCGTCGGTTTCCGGCGCGATCCACAGGTGTTCCTGCATCAGGGAGACGAGGTCGTCGTCGAGATCGAGGGCATCGGCACGCTGCGCAACGTCGTTGCCGACGAGCAGCCGTTGCGATGACGCGAGCGCCCGAGAGCGGTCCGGTCTACGCCATTGAGTCGGTGGACCGAGCCCTGGAACTCATCCTCGCCCTCCAGGACGTTGATTCGCTTCGCGTCACTGACGCAAGCGATCGGCTTGGGGTGTCGCGGTCCACGGCCTACCGGTTGCTCACCGTGCTCGAACACCGCGAGTTCGTCACTCAGGACAAGCAGACCAAACGTTTCTCCGGCGGACCGGCGCTGTTGCGAGTGGGGCTAGCGGTCGTCGCCCGCTCGGACATTCGCGCCGAGATGCACCCGGTGCTCGAGAGCGTCGTCGCCGACCTTCAGGAGACCGCCCATCTCGTGGTGCTTCAGGGACGCGAGGCCTTCTTCCTTGACTGCGTGGAGGCGCCGGCGATGATTCGGGCCACGTCGCGCGTCGGGACGAGCCTGCCCGCCCACTGCACGTCAGGGGGCAAGGTGCTGCTCGCTGAGCTTCCCTCGGTGCGCCTCGACGACCTCCTCGCAGCTCCGCTCGACCGCATGACGAAGCGCTCCAAGGTCACTGCTACCGGGGTGCGTCGGGAGCTGGCACGGGTCAGGCGGCGGGGCTGGGCTACCAACGACGGCGAGAGCGAGCCGGGCCTGCGGGCTGTGGCCGTGCTCGTCCCCGCCGACACCACACGCGCCGGCACGGCAGTGGCGATCGCCGTCGCCGCGCCCGCTGACCGTCTCGGGTCCGAAGATATGGCCAGGGTCGCGAACGTCGTGAGTGCCGCGATCGGTAACCACCGCAGAGCTGAGGCGACATGAGCCACACCCTGAGGGTCGTCGACGTTGCCAAGGCGTTCGGGGCGACCCGGGCAGTCCGCGCTGCGTCGCTTGACCTCCTGCCGGGCGAAGTGCACTGCATCGTCGGCGAGAACGGGTCAGGCAAATCGACGCTCGTGAAGATTCTCTCGGGGATTCACCGCCCAGACAGCGGGCGCCTTGAGATCTTCGACCAGAGCTTCGCCTCATTGCCGACCCCGAGGGCCGCGCTGGCCGCAGGAATCTCCACGGTTTTCCAGGAGGTGTTGGTGGTCGAGCCACGTTCGGTGCTGGAGAACGTATGGCTGGGCGTCGACGGGATGTTCCGGACCCGCGTGTCGGCGCGAGAAAAGCGGCGGCGCGCGGAGGAGGTCCTTGAGCAGCTGCTCGGCGACTCCCTGCCGCTGGACCTCCCGGTGGAAGCGCTATCGCTCAGCGAGCGGCAAGCTTGCTCGATCGCCCGCGCGCTCGTGCGCGATCCCAAGGTGCTCGTGCTCGACGAGGCAACCTCGGCCCTAGACGTGCAGACGCGCGACCGGCTGTTTGACATCGTCCGACGGCAAGGGGAGCAGGGCACCTCGACGATCTTCATCTCACACCGAATGGACGAGATCTCCGAGATCGGCGACCGCTGCACGGTAATGCGCTCCGGGGAGACGGTGGCCACCCTTGACCGCGGTGACGCGACGGCGGCAGAGCTCGTGCGGCTGATGACCGGAGCTGACCACCTAGCGCCGGTCGGGGCGCGCGACGCGACTGAGCGGGCGGTTTCGGGCGGCGTTGTGCTCCGCGCGGAAGGGCTGGCGCTAGGCCCGGGACGCACGCCGATCGACTTCGAGTTGCGCGCGGGCGAGCTCGTCGGCTTGGCGGGCCTGGAAGGCCACGGCCAAGATGAGTTTATCAAGGCGCTCTGGGGGATGGGTGGGGAGGGCACCGTCGTTGGCAGCGCCGGCGTGCCGATCGTTTCGCCACGGCAGGCCGCTAGCTTGGGCATCAGCTACGTGCCTCGCGAGCGTCGTGCGGAGGCGATGTTCGAGAGCAAGTCGGTCCGCGAGAACTTCGGACTGCCGACGCTTGGCCGGGACGTGCGCGCCGGTGTCTTGCGGCCGTCACAGACGCGGGCTCGGCTGAACGAATGGGTCTCGAGGCTGAACATCAAGCTCGGCAGTCCGGAGCACCTCATCACCACCCTGTCGGGCGGCAACCAGCAGAAGGTGGTGATGGCGCGCTGGCTGGCCGCCGATCCTCAAGTTCTTCTGCTCAACGATCCAACACGCGGCGTGGACGTCGGCGCCAAGCGCGACATCTACGGGCTGCTTGGCGAACTCGCGCAGCAGGGCGTTGCCATTGTGATGCTGTCGACCGAACTCGACGAGCACATTGAACTCGTCGATCGCGTGCTCGTCTTTCGGGAGCAGGAGCTTTTCTGTGAGCTCTCGCGCGCGGAGACAGATCGCCGTTCGCTGGTGGCAGCCTACTTCGGGCGCCGTGAGCGCTCCGAGCCGGAGCCCGCACATGCTTGATCGCATCCTCGCCGCGCTTCGCACGCGCCCCTGGCTGTTCGCCGCGCTGCTCGCCGTCGGCCTGCTCGTCGCCAACACCTTCGCCCAGCCGGACTTTGGCAAGCCCTCCAACTGGCCGACCGAGCTCGCCACGATGGCGCCTTTGGTCCTGGTGGCGTTCGCGTCCACACCTGCGATCGTCTCGGGGGGCGGGGGTCTTGACCTTTCGGTGGGCCCGCTGGCGGTGATGATCAATGTGATCCTCATCCAGACCCTGCTGCCTCACGGCATTGACACGTTCTGGACAGCGATGCCGGTCCTGATCGCGCTCGGGGCGGCAGTCGGTGCGATCAACGGAATCCTCGTCAGCTACCTGCGCTACGTGCCGGTGATCGCGACGCTGTGCATGACCTTCGTCATCACCGGGATCAACCTCAAAGTGGGCGGAACCAGCCACGCCGTCGGGAACAACTGGACGCGAGACTTCGCCGGCCAGGTTGGGGTTATTCCCGGGGCGCTCATTCTCGTGGGAATCCCAGTACTCCTGTGGATGGGACTCTCCCGTACGAGCTACCACCGCACGCTGTATGCCACGGGCGGCAACGATGTCACCGCGTTCTCGGCCGGTGTCGACGTCGCCAAGGCTCGCGTGATCGCCTACGCCACCGGCGGGGTTTTCGCCGCCTTCGCAGGAGTGGCGCTCACCGCTCTGGTCCAGAGCTCACAAGCGTCGTCGACGAGCTACTACATCCTCGTCGGGCTTACCGCCGTGGCATTGGGCGGAACGCCGCTCTTCGGCGGCCGAGGCGGACTCACCGGAGCCTTCTTCGGGGGTGCGGTCCTGTATCTCATACAGAGCCTGCTGAGCTCGCTGAGCGTTCCGCCGGACTGGCTCAACATCGTCTACGGCTCCCTCCTCATGGTCGGTGTCCTGGTCGGAGCCGCACTTGCCCTCTCCCGTCCCGCGCGACTCCGAAGGGGCACAGCATGAGATTGGTGGCGTCGCGTTTGGGTGCGGCCCAGCGGCGATTGCCGCTTCTGCAGCTCGTCGCGTTGGTGGCCCTGTTCCTCTACGGGGCGGCTACGATCGACGGCTTCAGCCAGGCGCCCAGTATCCGATCGATGCTCGTGCTGGCATCGCTGCTCGGCCTCGCCGCCGCGGGGCAGACGCTCGTCCTTCTGCTCGGCGCCCTCGATCTCTCGATTCCTGGGCTGATTGTTCTCGGCGCAACGGTCATCAGCGAGCTGTGCGGCAGCGAGGGTTGGGCGTTGGTACCGGCTCTCGCCGTCGTCGTGGCCCTATGTGCCGTGGTCGGCGCCACGGTCGGCTGGCTCTGCCACCGCTTCAGGGTCATGCCGATCATCGTGACCCTGGCGGTCAGCTCGCTCGCGCTCGGCAGCATCCAGGTCTGGACGCACGGCACGGTCACCGGCTCCGCTCCGCAGCTGCTGTCTGATCTGGTGGCGGTCAACGGCACGACAGCGGGTCTGCCCGTCAGTCCGGTTGTTGTCATCTGGGGACTCTTCGCGGTCCTCATTGGCGTGTTCCTCCACCGAACCCACACTGGTCGTCGGATCTACGCCACCGGCGCCAATCAGCGGGCCGCGGAGCTCTCGCTCGTCAACACCCGGCGTGTCTGGATGGGGATCTTCTGCGCGAGCGCCGTGCTGTCGGGGATCGTCGGCGTCTTGCTCGCCGGCTTCGCGGGCGCCGATCCGACCCTGGGAGATCCCTATCTGTTCCAGGGGCTCACAGCGGTCATCGTCGGAGGGACCGCGTTCATGGGATCCCGCGGCGACTACACCCACACCGTCATCGGCGCCCTTATCCTCACCGAGCTAACCACCATCATGGTCGGCCGTGGCTCCGACGCCGCCGACCAGCAGATCATCTTCGGGGTGCTCATTCTCGTCGTCGTGGCGGGCTATGGTCGCGAACGCAGGCTCCGCGACCGCGTGTAGTGCGGCAGCAGACCACGAGGCACGCCGCCATCGCGGACTCGACGCGGGTATCCGATCGCCGCGCCGGCACCCTTTCGGAGATGAGTCGTCCGTCGCCAGCCGTGGCGGCTAAAGATCGGAGAACAGCTCGGGGCCCCCGCGTGTCGCGCCTAACCGGGCAGCGGCGTACGCAGTAGTCACAGCCGAAGCGATAGCTGCGTCAATCGGGCGCGTCGCAAAACAGTGACCACCACGCTCCGGGAACCCGCGCATTGACCCTGATTGATCCGCGATAACGCGCCGCGTCTCGGTGCGTCTACGGGAGCGACGGGACTCGAACCCGCGACCTCCGGCGTGACAGTGCGACGATCAGAAGGACGAAAGTCCTGCAAATGGGCATATTTACGCACGATTGGTCACCGTGAGGTCACCGTTCTGGTTTCTGACTTCATTCGGCGCGCAGGCGGCTGTCGATCGTGCATCTCTTCACGCTGCAAAGTATGTCTTCTCGGCCCGACGCCAGGTTACGCAGCCGCAGCGTCGGTCGTGATCGCGGTCCTGATGAGCTCGCCGCGATCCGGCATCGCGACCAATCCGTCGTCACCAACCAAGACCCCGATCCCCAAGGGCCCACGATCCCGCATCCTTTACGCCAACCTCAGCAGAGAGCGGCATCGGGGCGAGCGCTTGCGTCGCATTGCCAGCGTCAAGATCGTAGGTCGTGAGCTGGGGAAGCGGTCGTCCCGGCCTGGCTCGGCCGTAGGAGCCCCAGGCCGCCGGGCTCGCCGAGCGGCTTTCCGGGTTCTGGGATTGGTTGAATCCCGTCCCATGGCTGTCAGCCCGCGTCGCCGATCCAAGTCACTGCCCGGGCACCTCCCGGACGCCGGTCCGGGTGAGGTGCTCGTCTGGACTGACGGCGCATGCCAGCGCAATCCCGGCCCTGGCGGGTGGGCTGCCCTGGTCTGCTGGGAGGATGGAGTTGTCGAGGAGTACAGCGGTGGGCGAGCCCACACGACGAACAACATCATGGAGATGATCGCGGCCCTGGAGGGCTTGCTCGCGTTGCCGTCCGGGTCGCGGGCCTGCATCGTGACCGACTCGCGTTACCTGCACGACGGCATGACCTCCTGGATGACTAGCTGGAAGCGCAAGGACTGGAAGACGGCTTCGGGCGACCCGGTTAAAAACAGGGAGGTCTGGGTCCAGCTGAACGCCGCGGCGTCGGGCCACGAGCAGGTTCGCTGGCACTGGGTCAAGGGTCACACCGGCCACGCGCTCAACGAGCGAGCCGACTTGTTGGCGACCGCCGCCACGCGTCACGCCGCTCAGTCCGGGCGCTGATATCCGCCCGCGGCCACAGCTCGGTAGAGCTACCGACCCTCGTCCGCCGACACGCTCCCTAGCTATAACCAGTAGGGCTGCTGATCTAAGCCGTGGACGACGCAGACCGCAGGCTGGGCGGCTGCTGTACCGCTTCAAAGCGCCCGCGCATGAGACCGCCGCGCGGCGCTCCTCCTCGCCGAAACCAGGGCCTCCGCCGACCCGTAGCGTCGTTTGGCTCTACTTAGGCAGCCTCGGCGCTTGAGTCCTGGCACTACTTCCGGATCCGACGGCGAGCAGCAGCCTGATCAAGAGACCCCCTCGGGCGACTTAGCGGAAGCGTCGATCCGTTTGCTCAGAGACGCTCGGGGTACGGATTTGGGTCTGGGGCGACCGTGGTCTTGGATCCGGCCTGACGGACGAACGTCACGCGCTGTCTGGCTCGTCATAGTGAATCGGCACGCGGGCCTAGCCAATGTCTGCCGGGACTGGTTCCGCCCAACAGGAGTTATGCTGCGGGCGACCCGAGCGAATGTCTATGCGATCGCAGCTCAGGGTGACCAGCGCATGAGGTTTCCGTCCCGAGACCCGACCGTATTGCGGTTGCAGCGACCTTGCACCTATAGACGTCGCCTGATGGAAACGTGAGCGTGCAGAAGTCGGTGGTCGCAAAGAACCCGAACAGTGAAGGTCCGACACAGCGAGCCAAAGGCTGTCCTCTCTCGCCGACAAAAGCGAACGTTGGCGGTCCGGCGAGGAGACGCTCGGCCTCGGAGACGGAAGCGGCACGTGGCAGAAGCAGGTAGCGCATGCCGATTACCGCCACGACTCCGACGATGGCGCCTACGGCAATGACCCTCAGCCGCCTACGCCGGCGAGTCCGGTCTGGACACGTTGAGATCGGGTGCGCGCTCACACTCAGCCTTCTACGGTAGCGTCGCCAACGCCGAAGGCGGCACTGCTCCTCCCCACGCTAACCCGGGCGCCGGGCCGGCCCTGTTCGGGCCGGCCGAGGCTTCCGCTTCTCGTCGGCCGGCGCTGAAAGCGGCAGCCGAACGCTCGTGGCCGGGTCGGCGACGAAGCGGGTGTCGCCGCGGCCACGATGGGCCGCACCCACGAGTGAAGGAAGCCGGTGGATGGGTCAAGCCGGTGACTCGAGCCACCGCCGCTCTGGCTGTTGCATGTCAAGTGTCGGCTGCCTGACCTTCTCTTCGACCTTCAACCGGGGTCGTGGCCCTCAGTACCGCCAGTGCGCGGCCAATGCGACCGCCGCCGCCCACTCGTCGCGTCGCGCAGCACGTTGGGACGGGTGCAGCGATGGTTCGGCGACGCGATCCACCGCCACCTCGGGGAGCTCCTCGGCGCTGCGCCAGAAGCCTGCCGCGAGGCCAGCCATCATGGCGGCGCCGATCGCCGTCGCCTCGCCGCGTGCTGCGCGTTGCACCCGCACGTTGGCGATGTCGGCGAGCCGCTGCACGATCCAGTTCGAGCGAGACATTCCGCCGTCGAGCAGGACGGTCGAGATCGGCATGGTGACGCTGACCGCCTCGAGGGCATCGGCCACCTGGTGCAGTACACCGTCGACCACGGCGCGGGCGACTTGGGCCCGCGTGGTGGACCGGCTGAGGCCGACCAGGGCCGCGCGCACCGCGGGGTCCCAGCCGGGAGTGCCGAGACCCTGGAGAGCGGGTACGCAAGCGACGGAACCGTCCTCGGGGCCGGCCGCGCTCAACAGGCCATTGAGCTCAGGCCCCGGCGGTAGCACGCCGAGCCCCGCGAACCAGTCCAGCGCCGCGCCGGCCACCGGTACGAATCCCTCGAGCGCGTAGCTTGTCTCCCCGCGCCAACGCCACGCGCACGAAGCGAGAACCCCGTGGGGCGGCAAGGGGGCGGTGGCGCCGCCCTGGGCGAGGATGAACGCCCCCGTGCCGAGCGTCACCTTTGCGGCTCCCGGCTCCCGGCAGCCGAGGCCGAACAACGATGCCTGCTGGTCTCCGAGGACGCCCGTGACGGGGAGGTCCGTCGGCCCCAGTGGTGGCTGCGCCAGCGATCCGATCG
This sequence comes from Actinomycetota bacterium, assembly GCA_030945945.1. The sequence continues at coordinate 33,495 of JALYZB010000285.1, forward strand.
CGTCGGAATCGACGATCGGCGGCAGCAGCGCCCGCGGCACCCCGAACAGGTCCAGGAGCGCGTCGTCCCAATCATCGCCGCCCAGCGGGCAGAGCAGCGTCCGGCCTGCGTTGCCGGCCTCGCAGGCCTGGACTCCGGTGAGGTGGTCAAGCAGCCAGGCGGCGACGTCTGTGTAAACGAGCTCGCCCGCGGCGGCCGCGGAGCGCGCGCCGCTTACGTGGTCCAGCAGCCAGCCCACCTTCGTGGCCGGAAAGGTCGCATCCAGCTCGAGCCCCGTGCGCGCGCGCACCAATGGCGCGTGGCCGGCTGCGGCCAGCGCCGCGCAGCGGTCAGCGGTACGGCGATCCTGCCAGACGATCGCCGGGTAGATCGGCCGCCCGGACGCGCGCTCGGAGACGATGAAGGTCTCGGTCTGGTTAGCAATGCCCAGCGCAACGACGTCGGCCGGCGCGGCCCCAGCCGCCGCCAGCGCGCCGGCGATCGCCGATGACGTCGATGCCTTGAGCTCGCGAGGATCCTGCTCCACCAGGCCGGGGCCGGGAAAGGACGTAGTGACCTTGACAGTGGCCGCGCCCCGCTCGATCAGCTCGTGGTCGAGCGCCAGGCAGCGGGTGCTCGATGTGCCCTGGTCGAGACCGAGGACGAGCTCGGTCACCGCTGAGCCCGGAGCGGTGAGAGCTCGGCGGTCAGCGCTGCGCGGTAGGCCCGCAGCGCGCGCTCGTCGTCGGGCTCGGCCTCGCCCGCCTGTTCGGCTGCCACGCGCCGGTGCCACGACTCGATCTCGTGCTCAACCCGAGCTGCGTCCCACCCGAGCACCTGGGCCAACAGCGCGGCCGCCGGCGCCGCGGCCGCCAGGCCACGATCGGCACTGGTGATTGCCAGCCGGGTCCGCCGCGCGAGCACGTCCTCAAGCCGCAGCGCACCCTCGTGGGTGGCTGCATACACGACCTCGGCGGCGAGGTGGCCTTCGCCGTCGTCCAGAGGCTCGGCAAGATCCCGGCGCGCCTCTATCAGGGTCACCAGATCGTGGACCCGGTCGCCGTAGCGGCGCAGCAGCCGCTCGACGGTCGCGACGGTTACGCCCGCCCGCGCTGCGAGGGTGCGGCGCTGCGCGCGCGCGGCCGCGAGGCCATCGGCCCCGACGAGCGGCAGGCCAGCGGTGGGTGAGCGCGGCACGCCCGCGAAGTCCTGAGTCGCGGCATCGATCAGATCGGCGGCCATCACCCGGTAGGTCGTGTACTTGCCGCCGGCGATCGTCGTCAGCCCGGGTACCGGGGTCTCCACGATGTGGCGGCGGCTGAGACGCGTCGTGTCCGGTGCCGCCGCGGAGCCGACGAGCGGGCGCAGCCCCGCGAATACCCCGCGAACGTCAGCACGGACAAGCGGCTGCGCGAGCAGAGCGTTGACTTTCGCCAGCAGGTAGTCGACGTCGGCTCCGCTGGCGACGGGCTGATCCGGTCCGTGCGTCCACGGCGTGTCAGTGTCTCCGATCAACCAGCCGTCATCGGTGGGGATTACGAATAGGACGCTCTTCTCGGTGCGCGACAGGACTCCGGTCGACATCGGGATCCGGTCGCCGGCGACCACGAGGTGGATGCCCTTCGAGGGCCGGATCACCGTCGCTGAGTCGATTCCCGCCGCCCCACGCAGCCGGTCAGTCCAGGCGCCGACGGCGAGCGCGACATGCCGCGCGCGAATCGTGAAGGTCTCTCCGGTCTCCTCGTCGAACACCTCGGCCCCGGCGATCCGGTCTCCCTTGCGCACCAGCGCTTGAACCCGCGCGCGCGTCGCCACGTGCGCGCCCCGGGCGACAGCGGTCCGGGCCACAGCGACGACCATCCGCGCGTCGTCCTCGGCCGCGTCGAAGAACTGGACAGCGCCGACGAGGCCGTCTCCGCGCAGGGGGGGCGCCTGCGCCAGCGCCCCGCGCCGGGTCAGATGGCGGTGGCGCGGCACCGAGCGGGCGCCGCCCAGGGTGTCGTAGAGCGCCAGCCCGGCGCCGAGGTAGAGACGCTCCCAACCGCGGCGGCGCAACGGCCACAGGAACGGCACCGGGCGGACCAGGTGCGGCGCCAACCGGGTCAGCAACAGCTCGCGCTCGCGCAGCGCCTCGCGCACCAGTCTGACGTCCCCCATCTCGAGGTATCGCAGGCCACCGTGGATCAG
>JALYZB010000292.1 GCA_030945945.1 Actinomycetota bacterium
CGAAGGTCACGATGGTGAGCACGACCAGGATCAGCGCCGCCGCCAGCGTCCAGCCGATCTCCAGACTCGTGTTGCCGTGGATCTGTGCGGCGACTGCGCCCTTCTTGGCGCGGAACTTGAACAGGGAGTAGACGAGTGCGCCCTCGACGATGACGAACACGACCGCCGCGATGTACAGCACGATCTTGTACAGCGAGGCAATCGAGTTGGCGTTCGGCGAGCCGCCCGACTCCGGGGTGAGGAAGTTCGCCGACGCCACCGGCGCCACCACCAGGGAGACGAGCAGGGCGATCGCGACGATCAGGACGGCGGCACGCAGCCGGGGGCGTTGGGGATCTCGTCTCAAGGCGCCGGAAGTCTATCTGTCGCCGGGGTCCGGCGCGGTGGCGCCGACCCTGACGCATCTGTCACAAATCGCGACGGGCGCGGCGATCGGGGGACGCCAAGCTCCGCCCGCCCTGTGGCCACCCCCGCTCTGGGAACGGTCGGCGACGCTGCCTATACTGGCCGCCCCTTGCGCACCTCCAGGGCCATCAGAGCAAGTGCCTGGGCCCTTACTGCGGCGGGGGTCCTGGCACCGCTGCTGCGCCGCCGGGTCCGCCTTTCCCGCACGGGCGTGATGGCTGCTGCGGCGGTGGCGCCCGCTGCGCTCGCCGTGGCCATGCCGCGCAACCGGGTCCGAGACGTGGCGCTGCTGTCGCTGAACATGTGGGCCTACCTGGCCGCGTATGAGCTCCCTCACGACGAGCCCGAGGCGCTGGCCGCGCGGGCGCGGATGGATTACCCGATCGCTGCCGACCGGGTGATCGGCCTCGGGACGCCACCGACCCTACGGCTGCAGCACGGCCTCTCGACACCCGGGGAGATCAATCGCCTCGAGCGTGTGCTGGTCTGGTCTCACTGGGCGTGGTTCCTGGTCCCGCACGCGAGCGTTCTGTACGTGCGGCTGCGCGCACCCGAGCGCTTTGCGTCTGCGGCGGCCCGCATGTACGCCGTGTTTGACCTCGGCGCCGCGTGTTACTGGGTGATTCCGACCGCGCCTCCATGGTGGGCCGCCCGCCACGGCCGATTCGATTCCGATGGCCCGCCTGCGCTGAGGCGGATGATGATCGAGTACGGCGAGCGCTTTTGGGGTGAACGCTGGCCGGCCCTCTACGATGTGTTGGGAGGTAATCCGCTGGCTGCCATGCCATCGCTGCATTTCGCAACGTCGCTGATGAGTGCCCGCCTGCTCACGGAGGCCGATCCGGTCGCGGGCGCAGTCGGCTGGACCTATGCGCTGCTGCTCGGTCTCGCACTCGTGTACCTCGGCGAGCATTATGCGGCCGATCTCGTGGGAGGCGCCGTGCTGGCCGAGGGCGTGCGGCGCGGGGCTCCGCGGGCGGCGCCGCTGGCGCGGCGTGGCGCGCGTGTGCTGATCGCCCTCGAACAGCGGGCCGCGGGCAGCTAGGCGGCCCCCGCGTGCGCGATCCGGCCTCGAGCGAGCCGCAGGACACCACGCCGGACGCGGGCAGCGCGCAGGCTTCCCATCGCGACTGGCTGCTGGGATCGCCCGCTGCGACGGCGGAGCGGCGGGACCGGTCAGTCGCCGAGGTGGCGTCTCCGTCTCCGGAGGAGATGCCGCGGATCCGGTTCACCCGCCGGAGCCTGATCGCCTCGATCCTGTTCGCCGTCTCGGTCGCGGCCTTTTTGTACTTCGTCCTGCCCAAACTGCTCGGACTGCGCGAGACGTGGAACCGCATCCAGCACGGAAACGGTTGGTGGCTCGGCGTCGCCGCGCTGCTCGAGGTGCTGTCGTTCCTGGGCTACGTCGCGCTGTTTCGCGGGGTGTTCATCCGCGGCGACTCGCGGATCGGCTGGCGGGCCAGCTATGAGATCACCATGGCCGGACTGGCCGCGACGCGGCTGTTCGCCTCCGCCGGGGCAGGCGGCGTCGCGCTGACCGCGTGGGCACTGCGGCGATCCGGCCTGGAGACGCGGGTCGTGGCCTGCCGGATGATCGCCTTCATGGCGCTGCTCTACGCGGTCTATATGGGCGTGCTGGTGATCTGTGGCCTCGGCCTGTACCTCGGGGTGTTCCCGGGCTCCAATCCGTTTGCGATCACGATGGTCCCGGCCATCTTCGGCGCCGCGGTGATCCTGATCTTCCTCGCCGTCTCGTTGCTGCCCGGAGATTTTGACCGTCTCGTCAATCGCTGGACGCACGGCGGGCGTCTGGGCCGGATCGCCGTCCACGGGGCAGCGGCCCCGGCCGCCGCGGCCAGCGGCGTGAGGACCGCGATTGACCTCGTCCGCAGCCGTGACCCCCAGCTGCTGGGCGCGATCGGCTGGTGGGGCTTTGACATCGCGGTCCTGTGGGCGTCGTTTCATGCGTTTGGCGGATCGCCGCCGACCGCGGTCGTGATCATGGCCTACTTCGTGGGAATGGTTGGTAACACGCTGCCACTACCCGGCGGAATCGGCGGTGTCGACGGCGGCATGATCGGCGCCTTCACGGCCTTCGGCGTCCCCGTGCAGCTCGCCGTCGTGGCCGTTCTGGCCTATCGCGGGTTCGCGTTCTGGCTGCCGACGCTCCCGGGGGCGGTGGCCTACCTGCAACTGCGCAGAACGGTCGCCCGTTGGCAGGAGTCCGCGCCTGCGTCCGCCGCCGGCGGGACCGTGGCTGAGATCCAGACCCACTGACCTGCCGACGGCTCGCTCGCTATACTTTCTGAAGCTATGGATCAGCGGATCGAGAACGCAATCATCGTGGGCAGCGGGCCGGCCGGGTATACCGCGGCTCTGTATATGGCGCGGGCCGACCTCGACCCCTTCGTGATCGAGGGCTTCGCGTGGGGGGGGCTGCTCCAGCAGACGACCGACGTCGAGAACTTCCCGGGGTTCCCCGAGGGGGTCATGGGCCCCGAGATGATGCAGCGCTTCCGCGATCAGGCGGAGCGCTTCGGCGCGCGCCTGGAGACCGACGAGGCGACGGCCGTCGAACTGTCGGCCGGGGGCTCGCCGCACAAGGTCTGGGTCGGCGACGAGTTGCATCTGGCCAAGACCGTCGTCCTCGCCATGGGAGCCGAGCATCGCAAGCTGGGCGTGCCGGGCGAGCAGGAGCTCTCCGGGCGTGGAGTCAGCTACTGCGCGACCTGCGACGCCGCGTTCTTCAAGGACGTTCCGACGGTGATCGTCGGGGGTGGAGACTCCGCGATGGAAGAGGCCATGTTCCTGGCCAAGTTCGCCTCCCGGGTCGTGATCGTGAACCGTCGCGACGAGTTCCGGGCCTCGGCGATCATGCTCGACCGTGCGCGGGGGGTGCCCAACATCGAGTTTCTCACGCCCTATGTGGTGGAGGAATTCGTCGCCGGCGACGCTGGACCGCTGGCCGTGGCCAAGCTGCGCCATTCTGATGACGACAGCATCCGCGAGCTCGAGATCGGTGGCGCGTTCATCGCCGTCGGCCACGACCCGCAGTCCCATCTCGTGTCGGGTCAGGTCGACCTCGACGACGAGGGGTATGTCAAGACCGAGGGCCGCTCGACGAAGACCAACCTCCCCGGCGTCTTCGCGGCCGGCGACCTCGTCGATCACACCTACCGGCAGGCGGTCACCGCCGCCGGCTCGGGCTGTCAGGCGGCACTGGACGCCGAGTGGTATCTGCGCGATACGCCGCTCCCCTTCGTTAAACCGGCCGACGCCGCCGGCGCGACCAGCTGAGCCCTGAGCGTCCGCCGGTCTCAGGCCTGCCCGTAGACCCCGGCGCGCGCGTGCCGGCAGACATCTGATCGGCTACCGGCCAAAACCTGACCGTCGGTTTGGCGACGAGCCATCGGCGGCCGACATGTCGCTCCCGCGCTCATCTTCCCGCGCCACGGGGATCCACCGGACTTCATGGGACTGGATGAGGTGATGACCCTCGCCCGGCGCTACCACCTGCCGGTGCTCGCCGACCTGCTGACGATCCCGCCGTGGATAGCGGCCTGCCCCGACAGCGATCCCCTCAACCGGTCGCGCTGCGCGACGGTGAGCTTCAGCGACTACGGGCAGATGATCGGCGAGATCGTCAGCCTGACCCCGTGATCCGGGACTGGGAGATCTGAAGAGCCCGACCGGGGCGAGTTCTTCGCCGGCACCCCCACGGACTACGCGCCGATGCTGCGTGCCGCCCACGATGCGATCAAGCCGGTCCACCCCCGGCCAACGATGGCCTGGGCGGGATCACCGGGACCTACGGAACGAGCTGGCTCGATCAGGTCTACGCGGCTCCCGGCGCCAGAGCTACGCTGGGGGCAGGTCTGTGCCCGGAGAGCTATCGGGTCACGGTCACGCCACGTGACCGGCACCGGCCGGGCCGGCCGCGAACGATCTCGATCTCGATCGGTTCAGCGCCGGCTCGTCGGGGCAGCCGTCCGTAGGGGCACCCGCCCATTGGGGGCAGCCGCCGTCGGCCCAACCGCTAATACGGGCAGCCGTTGGCCGGGCGGGTGTTGCCCGACGGGGGGTGGGCGCCCAGCGGTAGCCCGAAGTCCTGCGTCCAGGTCCCGGGGCCGCCCGCGCCGGTGACTGATCTCCGGCTGACGCCCGTGCCGACGTCCAGGAACGAGGGCGAGAGGATGTTGGCGCAGTGGCCGGGGCTGGCCATCCAGCCTCGGACGACGGCGGCCGGGGTCCAGAACCCGGCGGCGATGTTCTCGCCCGCGGTCGACCAACGGAAACCAACGGCGCTGATCCGGGCGGCAAAATTCGCTCCGTGGGTCAGGGCATCCACGCGGACCATCGCGTTGGTCCAGCCTTGCGCGGAGCGGTTCAGACGGGCGCTCTCGCGCAGGCCGGGCAGTCCGCGCGAGCGGCGCTCGAGGTTGATCAGGCAGACCATGGTGGCTTGCATCTCGGGGCGCGGGGTGGCCGAGATCCGGGTGTGCGCGCCCGCGCAGCCTGGGGCTGACGGATGGCGGGGATCCGCGCTTGCCGCGGGCACCGCGACGGTCCCCAGCGCACCGGCAATGGCCAGCACGGTCGCGCAGCGACGGACTCGCATGCTTTGGCGTGCCACAGATCGGCACAGCTTTGCCGGGTTCAACTCGTTCATATAGCGCCTGCCTTGACCCCACGCGGACACACGACGAGCGCTCCCGGCACCCATCGTACGAACGTCCAGCGGCGCGGCTCACCCTACAACAACCACTCTCCGAAGACCCGGCCGTGATCGACCGAAAGGTGGAGTCTGATTTGGCTCCGCTCCCGTGCGCCGTCTGGCATCCAGGAGCCGACCATCAATCCATCACCCGCCGGGACGGAAGGGCCTCAGTCGGGGTCATAGTCAAAGAAGCCCGCCCCGGTCTGGCGTCCGAGTCGCCCGGACCACGCGTAGCGGCGCAGGAGCGGGGCGGCCCGATAGCGTTCCTCCCCGCGCTCCAGGAAGAGCGCGTCGAGCACGCTGAGGACGTGATCGAGCCCGATTTCGTCGGCCCAGGCGAGGATCCCGCGCGGGTAGTTGAGACCGTGCTTCATGCCGGCGTCGATGTCCTCGGCGCTGCCCAGGCCCTCGCCGAGCGCGAACGCGGCCTCGTTGACGACCTGGCAGATCACCCGGCCGAGAATCAGGCCCGGCGCGTCGCCGACCCAGATCGTGCGCTTGCCGAGGGTGGCGAAGAAGCGCTCCGCGGCGTCAGCGGCCGAGGATGAGCTGTCCGGTCCGCGGGTCAGTTCGACGATCCGCGACCCGGAGAGGGGAGGCAGCGCGTGGAATCCGATCGCCGAGCCCCCCGGGTCCAGGCCGGACAGCGATCCGCCCGCCAGGCAGATCGCCTGTGGCGCCCCCTGCAACGGCGCGTCGGGCTCCTCGCCACCGGTCAGGTCCAGGATCAGAAACGGGCTGGCCATGCCGTGCGCCTCCGCCGGCTCGGCAACGTTCCAATCGGCCTCGGCGGCGGCCTCGCGCAGCTCCGCGGCCAGCGCGGTGTCCCCGGCGATAACCACGAGGCCGTCGCCTCCGCCCGGCCCGGGGGGGGCGGGATCGGGCGGCCGATGCTCGCCACCCTCGGGATAGGCGTAGTAGCCCCGGCCGGTCTTGCGGCCCAGGTGGCCGGCGGCGACGGTGCGGACGGTGATCGGCGAGGGTCGCCAGCGGGGCTCGCCGAAGCTCTGCTCAAACAAGGAGCGCGACACGTCGAGGCCGACGTCGACGCCGACGAGGTCCATGACCTCGAACGGCCCCATCCGAAAGCCTGCGCCCATGCGCACCGCGAGGTCGATCTCCGCTACCGTGGCCACCTGTTCGGCGAGCAGCCGTAGCGCCTCGAGGCCAAACGGCCGGTTGCAGCGGTTGACGATGAAGCCGGGGCCGTCGGCGGCGACGATCACGTACTTGCCCATCGCCTCGCCGGCGGCGCATGCCACGGCCAAGGCCGCGTCGGAGGACTCGATGCCCGCCACGACCTCGAGCAGCCGCATGACCGGCGGGGGATTGAAGAAATGCATTCCGACCACTCGCGAGGCATCGCCGGCGGCTCCCGCCAGCGCGGTGACGAGCAGCGATGAGGTGTTGGTGGCCAGCACGCAGTCGGGGCTGACCACTTCGGCCAGGGCCGCGAACAGAGCCCGTTTGAGCTCGAGCCGTTCGGGCGCCGCCTCGATGACCAGCCCGCACGCCGCCAGCGCGTCGAGCGTCTCGGCGGGCTGCAGTCGCTCGGAGGCGGCCGCGGCGGCGTCCTCGCTCCAGCGCCCCCGCTCGGCCCCGCGGTTCAGCTGAGCCTCGATGCGCGCACACCCCGCGGCCAGCGCCTCGGCGTCGGGGTCGTGCAACAGCGTCCGCGCGCCCGACAGGCAGGCGAGCTGGGCGATGCCGGCGCCCATCGTGCCCCCGCCGACCACCCCGATCACGGCGGGGGGATCCACCCGGGTCGAAGGGTCAGATGCGCCCGCCACTAGCCGGGGACGAGCGCGTTGATACCCGTCAGCGCGCGCCCGATGATCAGCTTCTGGATCTGCGAGGTGCCCTCGTACAGCGTGGTCACGCGAACATCACGGAAGTAGCGCTCGACAGGGTGGTCATCGACATAACCCGATCCGCCGTGAACCTGGATCGCGGTATCGCGCACTGGTTCGCGGCTTCGGTCGCGTACAGCTTGGCCACCGAAGTCTCGGTCGTGCTTGGCCGGCCGCTGTCCTTTAGCGCTCCGGCGCGGAAGACGAGCATGCGCGCGGCCTCGGTCTGCACGGACATGTCGGCGAGCATACGCCTGCACGAGCTGGAAGCTGGCGATCGGGCGCCCGAACTGCTCGCGCTCCTTGGCGTAGGCGACCGAGAAGTCCACGCAGCCCTGACAGATGCCGACGCAACCGACGGCGACGCTGTAGCGCCCGGAGTCCAGCGAGCTCATCGCGACCTTGAACCCGTCGCCGATCTCGCCGAGCATCGCGTCCTCTCCGACCTCGCAGTCGATCAGCGAGATCGCGGCGATGTCCGAACCGCGCAGCCCCAGCTTGTGATGGATCTCGGTGGGCTGGTAGCCCTCGTTTCCGTCGGTCTCGACCAGGAAGCAGGCGAGGCCACGGTGCTGGGTGGGCGGGTCCGGGTTCGGATCGGTCTGGGCGAAGATCAGCGCCAGCTTGGCGTGGTTGCCGAGTGAGATCCACATCTTGCCGCCGTTGAGCAGCCAGCCGGCCGCGGTGCGCTTGGCCCGCGTCTTCTGATTGGCGGCGTCACAGCCGGTATCGGGCTCGGTGAGCCCGAAGCAGCCCAGCCACTCGCCGGAGCAGAGCCTGGGCAAATAGCGCTTCTTCTGCTCCTCGGTCCCCCAGCGCAGGATTGCCGATGAGACGAGCGAGGTCTGGACCGAGATGACCGTGCGCATCGACGAGTCAGCGCGGCCTCCTCGACGACGAGGCCGTAGCTGAGGTAGTCCAGCCCGGCCCCGCCGTACTCCCGGGGCACGATCGCGCCGAGGTAGCCCTGCGCGGCGATCTTGGCCACGAGATCGAGGTCGAAGTGGGCGTTGCGATCGTTATCGCGGGCCTGGGCGACGATCTCCTTGTCGGCGAACGCCCGGGCCGTTTCCTTGATCATCCGCTGCTCGTCAGTGAGATCGAAGTCCATGGTCCTGCACGGTACATCAGGGGACCAGGCACGCGACCGCCCCCGCCGCACCATGCGACGGGGGCCGGGTGCCGCCCCGCCCGGGACGCCGAGGACGACCCGGATTGAGGCGACGGGGGCTAGCTGCTCGCCGGCAGAGCGGCGACCGGCCGCTGGGTCACCACGACCGTGACCGCGCTCGACGCGGCGCCGACGTTCTCCGGTCCGCCGAGGATGCGGGCCCGGAACTGCTTGGTGCCCGCGGTCCCGAACGTCCAGCTGAACGTGAACGTCGAACCGGGCACCACGGTGCGGACCTCGACCGTGTGCCAGTCACCGTCGGCGCCGAGGCGCTGCAGGTAGACGACATGGCCGGCCTTGTCCGGCGCAACACTGCCGGTGAACGTCACCTTGCCGCCGACCGTCGAGGTCGACGAGCTTGCGCTCATGCTCAGCACGTCCTGCACGCCCTGAAACCGGACCGCGCTGTCGTCCCGGGCGGGGCCGACGGTCGTCCGCGCCTGGTAGAGCTCGTTGGTCAGCGATGTGAGGTTGGCGAACTTGTAGTTGCCAGACCCGTCCGTGATCGTGATCCCCACGACGTGCGCATCCGTGGTTCCGGGCTCCCGCGCGAACAGGCTCACGCTTGTGTTGGGCTCGGGCGTAGTGGTCCCGGGCTGGTCCAGAGTGCCCGAGATGGTGTACGGCGCGTTGTTGCTCACGATCGGGCTGGTCGTGTTGATCGTGAAGTCCGTGTGCTCGGTCTGCTGGATCAGGATCGAGACCGGATCCGACGCCGAGCGGATGTCGCGCGGGTCAGCGGGCAGTACGACGCGGACGTCGCGCTCGCCGGGGGTCCGGAAGCCAGCCGAGATCTGGTAGTTGGAGCCCGGTCTGATCCGGCCGCTCTTGATCGTGCGCCACTCGTCACCGCTGCCCGTGTTGACCTGCAGCAGCACGTAGTTCCCAGCGTGGTCAGGGGTCACGTGACCGCTGAACACGACCGGGTGACGGGTGTCGCCACTCGTCGTGCTGGCCGCGAGGCTGACCAGAGCCGCGACGCGCTCGTGAACGGTGTGCCTGTAGGTGAGGCCGGGTCCGCGGACATACCAGCTCCGGTTGGTGTCCACGATCCCCTCAGCACGGGTGAACTCGTATAGACCCGCCGAATCGGTCTGGGTGACGCCGATCAGCGAGAAGCCCGGTTGCGGGTTGATGCGGTGGTAGAGCCGGATGGCCTGGCCGCCGGGGTTCGGGCCAGTGAGCCGGCCGTAGATCAGCACGGACTCACCGGCGATGATGCTGTGAGGAACCGCGCGAAGCGTGAGCCCTCGGTTGTGGTCTGGCGCAGCACTCGCGGCGGACGGGCCGAGCGCAGCGACGAGCGCGCTCAGCGCGCACGCCAGCATGGCGATGCGAAGACGCATTGAGCCTCCTTGACCTGCATGTTGATAGACCACAGCCGGGTTCCGGCCCGCCGTCAGCAGTGGTGATTTGTCGACCGCATAAACACGGTGTCAGTTCGCGAAGTTGCGCCCCATTAGGCTTTCGCTCCGTGGACGCGTTCGCCATCGTGCTGCTGGGTGCCATCGCGGCGCTCATCCTCTGGGTCTGGCTCCTGGGTCGTTACGTCCCGGGCTCGGGCCTGGAACAGCTCGGCATGCGCTCCGCCCGGGAGATCACCGAGGACCACGAGGCGCTCGAGGCCGAGGACCTCAGCCAGATGCTCGCGGCACACAACGAGCGGCGCCGACGGCGGGGTAAGCCCGACATGAGCTTGAACGACATCGAGATGCAGGTCGCTTCGGACGTACGCGAACTGCGCAGCCGTCGGGAGTCCTACATGGCCGATCGCGAGCTCGACGAGCTGTTGGGGGCAACCAACGCGCGCCGCCGCGCTCGGGGCGAGCCCGAGCGCACCCGCGAGCAGGCCCGGCGAGAGTTCGGCAGTGCCCCCGCC
>JALYZB010000294.1 GCA_030945945.1 Actinomycetota bacterium
GCGGTCGGCGCCCCCCAGCCGTCGCGATGCTCGAAGCCCGAGCGAAACGCGCCGATCCCGGCCAGGATCGCCCATACCCAGTAAACGGGAGCCGACGCCCCGATCAGGACCCCGCCCACGGCGCCGACGATGACCGGCACGATCCCGCCGAGCACGATCTGGAGATTGCGCGGCCGATCGCGGAACAGCGGTGTCGCGACGACGCGCTGGGTCAGGCCACTCCGGCCCGACGCCTTGCCCTCCCGCGGTGAATCGGCAGCCGACATCCTCACCGGCAACCCTACCCTGCCCGGGGGGCTGCAAGCAAACGAGACGGTCCGTTACGCCGCCAGGTAGGCCTGCCACGCCGGCGGAATCGTGGGACTGGCGACGAGGATGAACACGTTCGGGTTCGGCGTCCGCGGCACGCGATTGAGCCGCATGCCCGAGTGGCGCAGCAGCAGGTTGCCCTTGCGCCGGTTGCACGGCGCGCACGAGGCGACGATGTTCTCCCAGTCCGAGCTGCCGCCCTTGGAGCGTGGGATCACATGGTCGACGGTGAGATTGGACCGTGCGCCGCAGTATTGACAGGTCCAGTCGTCGCGGGCGAAGACCGCCCGTCGCGTGATCTTGCGTCGGTGGCTGTGGCGCGGGATCCGCACGTAGCTGACCAATCGAATCACCATCGGCCGCGAGAGGGTTGTGCTCTCGGAGTGCAACTGCCAGTCGGCACGTTCGATCATCTCCGCCTTCTCCTTGAGCAGCAGCACCACCGCGCGACGCACTGTGCAGACGTTGATCGGCTCATACGTGGCGTTCAACACCAGCACCCGTCCACCCTCACGCCCGCGTCGCTGGTGCTGAAAAAGCGACGCGGACCCCAATGGCGCTGGTGGTGCTGAACTGGACAACGCACCGCTCAGTTTACCGGTCGGGACGAAACGCTCCTGTCAACAACCGGTTGCCGTTTGTGACCGGCGCAGGCGGCATCGCGCTTCTCGGTTACTTCCCTCAGTCCAAACGTTCCGGAGGGGCGGGCACCCACTGTCCGCCCCCCGTGTGCTGCCGTGGGCCGCGGCGGGCGGAGTGGCGGGCGTCGGAAGCCAGTTCGGCGAGCCGAGAGAGTCCGAACGGGCCGCGTGTCCCGGGGGCTCAGGCAGCGGGGAAAGACCCGAGCACGCGCAGCGTCTCGATGTGCGCCGCGAGACCGGTCAGGCTGTCGGCGACCACCGGGTCGGTGTTGCGGCCCTCCAGGTCAGCGAAGAACATGTAGCTGCCCAGCCCCTGTTTGCGGGGCCGGGACTCGATCCGGGTCAGGTTGACGCCTCGGGCGGCGAACTCGCCCAGGCAGGCCACCAACCACCCCGGCGCCTCGGAGCCTCGGCCCCAGAAGACGATCGCGGTCTTGAATGCGCCGCCGGGCTCGGTGGCGGCGCTCCCGGGTCCGCCGGGGGGCTCGCCGGCGCGGCCCAGCCAGACGAACCGAGTCTCGTTGTCGGAGACGTCCTCGACGCCGGCCAGCAGCACCTCACAGCGGTAACGCTCGGCGGCGACGCGGGTCCCGAGGGCGGCCCAGGGACCATCATGGGCGGCGACGGTCTGGACCGCCCCGGCGGTCGAGCTGCCGGCCATCACCTCGGCACCGGGCAGGCGGGTGCGGATGAACCGGGCACACTGGCCGCTGGCCTGCGGATGGGAGACCACAACCTGGATCTCGCTCAGCTCGAGCGCCGTGCGCGCGATCAGACAGTGACGGATCGGGTGCACGACCTCGCCGAGGATGGCCACGTCCTGGGTCTCGATCGCCAGCGTGTCCAGGGTGGCGTTCACCGACCCCTCCAGGGAGTTCTCGATCGGGACCAGGGCGCGCTGCACCTCCCCGGCGTGGACGGCCATGACCGTGTCGTAGATGGTCGGGAAGGAAATCAACTCGAGGCCGTCGGCATCGCGGCTGGCGGCGAGCAGCGCCTCCTGCGTGAACGTCCCCTCGGGGCCGAAGTAGCCGGCCCGGACCGTGGCCACAGCCGTGATCAGCCCGTGCTCGCCGGCTGGCCGCCGGAGAGCGCGAGCCGGACCGCCTCGTCCTCTTCGGGAGAGAGCTCGAGCTCTCCGCGGCCGCCGGAGACCTGCTTGGCGTAGAGGCGGGCGTGATCGCGATGCAGGATCGAGGAGAGCACGATGCCCGACCGGGTGGCGTCGAGCAGCGCGATCGATGTCGACTGACGGCCGGACATCTCCCCGTAGGCGTCATAGCGCACCAGGGACGAGTAGGCGACTGCGCCGTCGAGTCGCTGTTCGGCCACCCCCATCCGCTCCTCGAGGCGTCCGGCGACATCCTGCAGATAGGCGGTGAGTGCGACGAACTCACCCTGCAGCCGCGCCGCATGGGCAACGACATCCTCGCGTCGCTCCCCGAGGACGATCCGCTGATCGGAGCGTAGGCGCCGTACGCGCAGGACGAGGACGATGCCGAGCAGCAAGGCGATCACGGCCGCCGCCCCGGCAGCCAGCGAGACGATCCCCGTGGTGCTGGTCAGGTTGTGCACCGCGCCAAGGATAAGGGCGCGACCGGGTGGAGGGCGGCTACTGGAAGGTGACGGGGAACGAGAGTGAGTTGTTGGCCGTGTTCTTCTCGCCGGCGACCGGCTCAATGGTCGCCACCACGGTCTGCGGCGCGCCGGTGCTCGGACTCGAGCTCAGGGTCACGGTGCAGGTGCCGTTCTGCCCCGCGGTTGTCTGCGGGATCGTCGTCTGTCCGCTCACCGAGGTCCCGCTGACCGTCACCTTGCAGACCACGTTGCTCTCGTTGCTGTTGCCGCCGTTGGTGTAGTTGAGCGTGAACGTCGGGGCCGGGCTGGCGGTCAGCGTGTTCGACGTGCCGGTCTGCAAGGTCGTACCGGCCACGCTGACCGAATTGAGCTTGTGTCCGTGCAGGCCGGGGGTGGCCTGGCCATGATTCGAGCCGCCGGGCAGCGAGACGTGCAACCTGCTGGCGATATAGGTCGGCTGCAGCCACCGCACGTCGGGGACGAACTGCTTGCCTGAGATCGCCTGGCCGTTGGGATCCCCGACCGCGATGCCCGCGCTGTGCAGGGCACCTGCGATGGCCGGCGCCGCATACAGCTTGTAGAGCACGTCGGAGGTGTAGAAGCGCGCCATCGCGACGGCGATCGCGGTGACCGCATCCTTGGCAGTCGAGGTGCCCAGGGCGGGCTGGATCTCCGAGGCGATCGTGGTGATGCCATCAACGCGCATGCGCATCGCCAGCACCACGTTGGACTGAGCGCCGCGGGTCTCGTCGGGAACGCTCAGCCCCTGCGCGGTGGAGAACTCGGCGGCGGCGTCCGAGCGCGCCTGGTTGATCTGGTTGTTCAGGCTCGCGGCGCTCGAGGCGCTGGCGCCGCTGCCGAGGACGTGAAACAGGTTGGCGCCGGTGCTCGCCGAGCGCTGGATCAGCGAGGAAACGCTGTTGGTGTAGTCCTTCAACGCGCCGTTGCGGGCGCTCACCTGGCAGCTGTGCACGCCGAGCGCGACCAGGACCACGACGATGAGCAACGCGACGGCGGCAATGCCGCGTCGGGCCTGGATCGACTGCTGGCCTCCGGGTGGCCGCCGGCCGCCGCCCGAGGGTCGGCGACGGCGAGGTTGACTACGAGGCGGTGTGCGAGGCTCGTCCACCTCGTCGAAGAACGACACTAAAGAACCGCTCCTTGCAGGACTCCAGAAACGCCCAGTATGACCTGAGCGACGGTTGGACTGACAAACCGCAATACGCCGTGCACGCGGCCGATCCTTCCTCTCGGTGCCCACCGGGGCGCAGGGACGGCCTGCGCGGCGTGGAATCCCACGCCATGCGCCCGAGCCAGGCACGGACGGCCCGGTCATCTCGGGACGGCCGCTCGCCGACCCGGGCGACGGCCCGGAATACCAAGGCGACCGAAATCGCTGACGCTCCCGCGGTTCCCGTGGTGCTGGACCGCTACCGCCTCGAGCGCCGGCTCGGGTCTGGCGCCTTCGGCACGGTGTGGCGGGCCCGCGACGAACGGCTCGAGCGCCCGGTCGCGGTGAAGATCCTCCCGCGCGAGCGCGTCCAGGGCGGCCGCTTTGAGCGCGAGGCCCGGGTCGCGGCCCGCCTGGCCCACCCGGGCATCGTCACCCTGTACGAGGCGGCGGTCGACGACGACGGCGCCTACCTGGTCTCCGAGTTGATCCGCGGCCACACGCTGGATCAACTGCTGGCCGACGGGCGGCTGTCGGATCGAGACATCGTCGCGATCGGGATCGCCCTGTGCGACGCACTCGCCCACGCACACGATCAGGGCGTCGTGCACCGAGACGTCAAGCCCTCCAACGTGCTGATCCCGTCCCGCCCGGCGACCGCGGCTCAGGTCGCCAAGCTGACCGATTTCGGGGTCGCCCGGGTGCTCGGCGCCGACGCGCTGACGATGACCGGGGACGTGATCGGGACGTTGGCCTACATGCCGCCCGAGCAGGCCGAGGGACTGGAGGTCGGGGCCCCGGCTGACCTCTACTCGCTGGCCCTGGTCCTGTATGAGGCCCTGACCGGAGTCAACCCCGTGCTGCTGACCCCGGCCGCGCAAAGAGGCCGCCGGCTGGGGGCGCACATGCCGCCGCTGCGCCGCCAGCGCCGGGATCTGCCGCGGGCCCTGGGGGCGGGGATCGACGCCGCGCTGCGCCCGCGCCCCGCCGAGCGCGGGCGGTTGCGCGACCTGCGGGCCGCGCTCGTCACCGCCTCCGAGCAGGTGGATGACGAGCCCGGCGTGGTCGCCGCGCCACCCGCCAGCCGGGACGACCCCTCCCAGCTCACCGGGTGGGCGTGCCGGAACGCGGACCATCCCTGGCGCGGCCGAAGGGATCGGCGCGCGGACGATCGGCGGGCGCCGGCCGACGGACACGCGCGGGCACGCGCAGCGGAGACCGACGAGG
>JALYZB010000300.1 GCA_030945945.1 Actinomycetota bacterium
CCCGGCGCGTCGGCCCCGCAGAACTGCTTGGCGGTCTCGACCGCCTCGTCGATTGCCCCCTCGGGCGGGATCGTCGCGTCGCCGGGCAGCTGCGCGGCGTACATCAGCTCGGTCAGCCCCACGCGGAGGATCGACCGCTCCAGCGGCGCGATCCGCTCCAGCGACCAGCCCGTCGCATACCGGGAGATGAGCTCGTCGAGCTCGGGCTGGTGGCTGCGCACGA
Organism: Actinomycetota bacterium; assembly: GCA_030945945.1. The sequence goes on from JALYZB010000300.1 coordinate 224, forward strand.
GCCCGGCGAGCGCGCGGGTGAAGGTGTGGACGTCGCGCGCAAAGGTCTCCTCGAGGGGCCGGCTGAGCAGGTCGCTCTGGTACAGCGCCCACACCGCGGCCCGCCGCTGCTCGGTCCTACGCATGGTCGATGAGGGGAGGCTGGGCGGCGTTGCCGTCAGGCACGCGAGAGGTACTCGCCCGAGCGTGTGTCGACCCTAACCTTGTCGCCAATGTTGACGAACAACGGGACGTGGATGGCGGCGCCGGTCTCGAGCACGGCCGGCTTGGTCCCGCCGCCCGAGGCGGTGTCGCCCCGCAGGCCCGGCTCGGTCTGGGTGATCTGAAGATCGAGCGCGCTGGGCAGCTGGACCCCGGAGGGCTCGTCGTCGATATAGAGCAGCTCCACCGCGTCGGAATCCTTCATGAAGCGCAGCTCATCGGCGAGCGCGGACTCGGGGATCGTGAGCTGCTCGTAGCTCTCTGAATCCATGAAGTGCGCGTCGGTTCCGTCCCTGTAGAGAAACTGCATGCGGCGAACCTCGGTGCGCACTGAGCGGAACTTCTCGCCGGCCCGGAAGGTGCGGTCGATGACGTTGCCGTCGCTGATGCGACGCAGCTTGGTGCGTACGAACGCGCTGCCCTTGCCCGGCTTGACATGCTGAAACTCGACGATCTTGAAGATCACGCCGTCGACGTCGATGTGGTTGCCGTTGCGGAATTGGTTTGTGCTGAGCATGGCCGCGGGCGAGTTTAGTGCGTGACCAGCAACTCCTTGTCGATTGAGGTGAGGGGCTCGGCGCCGTCGGCGGTCACCATCACGAGGTCCTCGATCCGCACCCCGAGCTCACCGGGAACGTAGACCCCCGGTTCGACCGTCACCAGGGTGGACTCCTGCAGGCGGTCGGTCGAGCGCGTCGAGAGCCGGGGCGCCTCGTGGATCTCCAGGCCGACCCCGTGTCCGAGGCCATGACCGAAGTGCTCACCGTGGCCGGCGGCCTCGATCACGGTACGGGCCGCGGCGTCGACCTCGCGGCCGCCCGCCCCGGCGCGGATCGCCTTTAGGCCCGCCCGCTCGGCCCCGAGCACGAGCTCGTAGAGCTCGCGAGCCCGGCCCGTGGGCTCGCCCGCGGCCACCGTCCGGGTGCAGTCAGAGCAGTAGCCGTCAACCTCGGCCCCCCAGTCGATCGTCACCATCTGGCCGGCGGCGATCTGCACGTCGCGGGGTTGCGCGTGGGGCAGCGCGCCGTGCGAGCCGGCCGCGACGATCGAGTCAAACGAGGGGCGTCGGGCGCCGTGAGTGCGCATCGCGGACTCCAGCGCATCGGCCACCGACCGCTCGGTGCGTCCGATCAGGCCCTGCGCGAGGATCTCGGCCAGGGCCGTGTCCGCCACCTGGGCAGCCGTCCGAACGAGCTCGATCTCACGCGGCTCCTTGACCACCCGCAGGCGCTCGACCAGGCCGCCGGCCGCGACCAGGGTCACCCGGTCGGGCAGCCGCTCCCGCAGTCGGGCATGCCTGCGGATGGTGAGGTCCGAGTCATCGAAGCCGAGTCGCAGTTCACCCCCCGGCAGAATCTCCACGACCAGGTCGAGGAGATCCCCGGTGCCGTGATCGCGCCGCCGCTCATAGCTGGGGTCGACCTCGGCGGCGGCCTGCTCGACGTAACGGAAGTCGGTGACGAACACCCGCGTGTCCGGGCCCGCCACGACGAGGCCGTTGGAGCCCGAGTAGCCGGTCATATATCGGACGTCGACGAGCTTGCTGATCAGGACGAGGTCGACCCCGGCGTCGGGCAGCAGTCCGGTCAGCCGTTCCGGGCGCCCGATCATCGCGCGAACTCCTGGCGCAGACGCTCAAGCGCCACGCGGTAGCCGGCCGGCCCCTGTCCGGTCACCCGGTTCAGGCACAGGTCAGCGAGCACCGTCTGGCGGCGCCACGGTTCGCGGCTGTCGACGTCTGAGAGATGGATCTCGATCGTGGGCAACGCAGCGATCTCCAGGGCGTCGCGGATCGCGTAGGAGTAATGACTCCAGGCCCCGGGGTTGAGCACGATCCCGTCCGCGAGCCCGTCCAGGCGGTGCAGGTGCTCGACGAACGCGCCCTCGTGGTTGGTGGCAAAGAAACTGACCGTCAGCCCCAGCTCCCGGGCCGCCTCGCTGACGTGCACTTCGAGCTCGGTCAGGCTCATGCCGCCGTAGTGGCGCGGGTCGCGACGGCCGAGCTGATCGAGGTTAACGCCGTGCATGACCTCGACACGGGTGCGGATCTCAGGGGACATGCCGGAAGTCTTGCATCCGTCAGGCCGGGGCCGCTCAACGACCCGCGGCGAGCTCGCGCACAGCGGCGATCAGGTCTCGGGGCGGCACCGCAACCCCCGGCTGCGCGGCACCCGGTCCGTTGAGCAGCACGAACGGGACCGGTCCCTCACCCAGGCGCTTCTTGTCCCGGGCGGTTGCCATCACCACCGCGTCGGGATCAACCGCGCCCAGCGCGATCGGCAGTCCCCGAGCGGTGAACAGGTCGGCCACCTCGGCGCGGAGCTCATCCTGCCCCGAGAGACGCAGCGCGGCGAGCAGGCCAAGCGCGACCGCCTCCCCGTGCCGGTAGGTCGCATATCTGGTCACGGTCTCGATCGCGTGGCCGACCGTGTGACCGAGGTTGAGGACCTGGCGCAGACCGCCGTCGCGCTCGTCACGGGCGACGACCCGGAGCTTGGTCAGCGCGCACGCGGCGATCACCCGCTCGTCGCCGGGCTCGGCACCGCCCCGGACCAGGTCCCACAGCTGCCCGCCGGCGATCAGCGCGGTCTTGACCACCTCGGCGTAGCCGGCGGCGAGCTCGGCCGGCGGTAGGGAGGCGAGCAGGTCCGGATCGGCGATCACCGCCTGGGGCTGGTGGTAGGCGCCGACGTAGTTCTTGGCCTCCTCGAGATCGACGCCGGTCTTCCCGCCGTAGGCGGAGTCGACCTGGCCCACGAGCGTTGTCGGCACCTGCACGTAGCGGACCCCGCGCTGGTAGGTCGCCGCGCAGAACCCGGCCAGATCCCCGACCACGCCGCCGCCAAGCGCGACCACGAGATCTGAGCGCGTCATCGCCCCTCGCGCCAGCTCTGACCACACGATCTCCGCGTGGGCGATCGTCTTTGACTGCTCGCCGGGCATGATCACCACGCGCCCATTCAGGGGCTCGAGCCGATCGGCGTACAGACGTCCGACGGTGCCGTCGGTGACCAGAAACCGCCGCCCGGGCACCTGGGCAGGCCAGAACCCCTTCGTGGCGAGCAGCCCCCGGCCGATGTACGCTGGATAGTCGCCCGAGCCGCTGGCCCCCCACAGCATGCATGCACTCGCCGGCAGCTGCGCGGCAGCGGCAAGGATCGCCGCCATCTGATGCGCCCGCGCGGTGGGCACGACGAGATCGGCGGCGGCGGCGTAATGCGGCTCGCGCACGGCATACAGCGCGGCGAAGCGATCGCGGTCGGCGGCCAGTGGGCGGTCGCTGCCCCGCGAGCGCTGCCACGCCGTCTCGAGATCCACGTCGATCCACACCGTGAGGTGGTCGGCGAGCGCGGCTCGGACAGCGGCCGAGGCGATCGCCCCGCCGCCGAGCGCCAGCACCCGGGGCGTCGGTCCCGCCCGCCCCGCGTGGAGAAACTCGAGCGTCAGCCGCTCCTCCCGGGCCCGGAACGCCGCCTCGCCGTCCTGTGCGAAGATCTCGGCGATCGAATGGCCCGATCGCGCCTCGAGCTCGTGATCGATGTCGACCGCGGTCGTGCCCAGCGCGCGTGCCGCGTCGCGGGCGGCGGTTGTCTTGCCGGCGCCCATGAAACCGATCATCGCCACGACGCGTCGGTCAACGATGGGGGCCGGGCTCAGCTCGCCGACCATCCGATCCGCCTCCGATAGGCGGTCACCGCCTCCCGGACGTCGTCGATGTGATCGCCGCCGAACTTGCGCCGGTAGGCGTCGGCGAGGACGAACGCGACCATCGCCTCGGCGACGACGCCGGCCGCGGGAACCGTGCAGGAATCCGTGCGCTCGCGCAGCGCCTGGGCCGGCTCGTGCGTGGCGATGTCCACCGATCGCAGCGGCTTGGTGAGCGTCGGCAGCGGCTTCATCGCCCCGCGCACGATCAGCGGCTCGCCCGTGGTCATCCCGCCCTCGACGCCGCCGGCCCGATTGGTCTCGCGCCAGTAGCCGCCGCGCCCCTCGTCGTAGAAGATCTCGTCGTGGGCCTGCGAGCCCGGCAGGCCGGCGACCTCGAGGCCGTCCCCGATCGACATGGCCTTGACGGCCTGGATCGAGAGGATCGCCTGCCCCAGTGACCCGTCGAGGCGTTCCAGCCACGATACGTGGGAGCCGAGGCCGGGCACCAGGCCAAAGGCGCGAACCTCGAACACCCCCCCGAGCGACTCGTTGGCCCTGCGCAGACGGTTGATCTCGGCCACCATCGCCCGGCTCGCCTCCGCGTCCAGGCAGCGGACCGGAGACTCGTCCACGTCGGCGAAGTCCTCGGGGCTCAGGTCATCGCGGCGGGGAGCGCTGACCCCCGTGATCTGGATGACGTGAGAGAACACGCTGACCCCGAACACCGCGAGAAAGGCCTTGGCGACGGCGCCGCCGGCCACTCGGGCCGCGGTCTCGCGCGCGCTGGCCCGCTCGAGGATGTCGCGCACGTCGGTGAGGCCGTACTTCTGGGTCCCGACCAGATCGGCATGACCGGGCCGGGGCAGATGGACCTCGGACGGGGCCGCCTCGACCGGCCAGGGGTTCATCCGCTCCTCCCAGTTGGCGTAGTCTCGGTTAACGACCTGCAGCGCGATCGGACCCCCGAGCGTACGCCCGTGACGGACACCGGCAGTGACGTCGACGCGGTCGCGCTCGATCTTCATCCGCCCCCCGCGGCCATGGCCGAGCTGGCGGCGCGCCAAGTCGCGGTCGAGGGTCTCGCGATCGAGCTCGAGGCCGGCCGGGAGCCCCTCGAGCAGGCACGTCAGGCCGGGTCCGTGCGACTCGCCGGCAGTCGTCAGATGCAAAGTCATGCGGGCTGAAGCTTAGGTTGCGCGCAGCGCGCCTGAGTCGCCGCCCGCGGACGCGCCCGCCGGCGGGTCAGCCGGCTCGGGTCGCTCGGACGGATGCTCCTGGGCATCGATCCCGGGGATCCGGCGCCCGGTGCCGCGGCACCACGGGCAGCTCACCGGGTGGGGTTCGCCGCCCAGGCCGGAGCTCAGCGTGCCCGTCCCTCGGCAGGGCATGCAGATCCCGTCGTCGTGCTCAGCCTGATCGCTCATCGGCCTGAATGTACCCTCCGTCAGCAGTTGCCGGGCTTCCGGCCGCTACGCGCATGGCCGCGACCGAGGCCGGTCGTCCCGTGAACAGCTCGAAGCTGAGCGCGGCCTGGCCGACGAGGATCTCCAGTCCGTCCACGACTGCGATGCGCCGCGTGCGCGCGGCTGCGATGAGCGCGGTCGCCTCGGGCCGATAGACGAGATCGACAACGCAGCCGAAGCCGGCGAGCTCGGGCTCGCCGATCGGCAGGCCGTCCAGCGATGGCGGCCCGCGCAGGCCGACCGCGGTGCAGTTGACGAGCAGATCGGCGGCGGGATCGGACCGCACCTGGGCCGTAGTCACCGCGGCGGCGCCGAGCTCGTCGGCCACGTGCCGCGCCCGCTCACCCGTCCGGTTCCAGATTCGCACCGCGGCCGCGCCGGCGTCACGGAGCGCCCACACGGCCGCCCGGGCGCTGCCGCCCGCGCCGAGCACGAG
>JALYZB010000387.1 GCA_030945945.1 Actinomycetota bacterium
GCGGAGAACCGGGAGCCCGCCCGCGATCGCGACCGCTAGCCCGAGCAGCCCGAGCAGGCGGCCGGTCGGGGGCACCGCAAGCAACCGCGACCAGCGCTCGATCCCGTAGAGCCCCAGCGCCGCGAAACCAGCGAGGCGAACGATCGCCCGCCCGGTGCCCGACAGCTCGCGGCCCGGCGTGCGCGCCGCGTGGCCCATCCGTGCCGGGACGCTGACCGCGTGGGCCCCGGCGCTCACACCCACCCCGCGTCGCCGTCCGGGTGGGCGCTGACCGGGGGTGGTATGCGCCGTCCAGCCGCCGTGCGCTCCGGGCGGGCCCTCGGCCGCTCGGGCTCACGACGGCCGCCGAGCACGAAGCCATGACATCCGGAGACCTCGAACGCGGCCGGCCCGATCAGACCCCGGACCCCGCGCGGCCGGCCGCCCTCCAGGCCATCGACCGGGAGCACCAGCACGACGCGCCCACCTCCGGTCTCGGCGCCGCGCAGCAACCGCTCGGGCGCCTGCGCCGCGACGTAGATCATCGCGCCCAGGCGCCTGGCGGACGCGCCGAGCTTGGGGGTCCGGGCCTCGGAACCGCCCGGGATGATCGCCAGGCGCGCGTACACCGCCGGCCAGGCGATCAGGTCCCGGTCGATCGTCGTGGCCCGTTGCTCGCCGGGCAGCAGCAGGCCACAGCCGCCCGAGCGGGCGAACTCGAGCGTCAGCGAGGCGGCGGCGCGCACAGCGGCGTCGACGAGCTCCACGCCGGTGCTGCCTCGGGTGTCGAGCACGACGAGCGGGCGGTGGTCGCCGTCGGCCTGCAGCCGGCGCTCGATCAGCCCCCTCCCCCGCGCGACCGCCGGCCAGTGGATCCGGCTGGCGGGCGTCCCCGGCCGGTAGGGCCGCAGCCCGTCGAGGTCAACGGCGGCGAAGGCCTCGGCGCCGGTCGCGCCGTCGGGCTGTTCAAAGCGCCGGCCACGGCCGGCGCCCAGCCACCGCACCCGCTCGGTCCGCGGGAGGACGAGCAGCGACTGCACCTCCCCCGCGCCCTGGGCCCGCACCTGAGCGAGCTCGAGCGGATCGGTGACCCGCAGCTCGGGCGCCGCGAGCGCGTACTGGCCCCGGCGCGGGAAGCGGGAGACCACGCGCACGCGGGCCTCGCGGTCGCCGGTGAACGGCGACAACGGGCCCGAGAGCTCCACGCGGGCGCCGGTGAAGGGATCGACCACCTCGGCGCCGGGCAGGCCCAGGCGGCCGCGGCGCACGACGATCGTGGCGGTCAGCGGCTCCCCCTCGACCACGCGGTCGGCGCGCAGGTGCCGCCGGGCCGCGGCGCCACGCGCGCTGGCCCATACCCATGCCGGCGTGATCACGCCGATGATCAGCAGGGCCAGGGCGGGCACGAACAGGGGCCCGGCGTCAAACACGAAGGCGATCAGCAGCATCGCCGCCCCGGCGGTGAGCACCGAGCCCGCACGGCGGGCCGACAAACGCGGTCGGATCATCAGAGCGCCCGAGTTCCCGCGACCGCCTCGGCGACAACATCACGGGCGGCCGCCCGCAGGGTCTCGGGCGCAAGCACGAGCCGGTGGGAGAGCACCGGCTCAGCGAGGGCCTGGACATCGTCGGGCAGCGCGTGGTCGCGTCCGGCCAGCATCGCGTGCGCCTTGGCCGCGCGCAGGAGCATCAGCCCGGCTCGCGGGCTGGCGCCGAGATCGACGCGCGGATCCTCGCGGGTGCGCCACAGCAGCCGCACGATGTAATCGCGCAGCGGCGCCGTCGCCTGGATGCGCCCGACGGCGTCCTGGGCCGCGAGCACCTCGGCGGCGGTCGCCACCGCGCCCAGGGTCAGAACCCGGTCCCCGGTCTCGTGTGCGGCGAGCATGCCGGCCTCGGCCGCCGGCTCGGGGTAGCCGAGCGAGATCCGGATCATGAACCGGTCGAGCTGGGCCTCGGGCAGCGGGTAGGTGCCCTCGTACTCGATCGGGTTCTGCGTGGCCAGGACCAGGAACGGCCGCGCGAGCTCGTGGGTGTGGACATCCACGGTCACCCGCCGCTCCTGCATGCACTCCAGCAGCCCGGACTGGGTCTTGGGCGACGCGCGGTTGATCTCGTCCACGAGCACGACGTTGGCGAACACCGGCCCGGGGCGGAACTCAAAGCGCTGCTCGCGCTGGTCATAGACGTTGGTGCCGACCACATCCGCGGGCAGCAGATCAGAGGTGCATTGCACGCGGGCGAACTGGCAGTCGATCGACCGCGCAACGGCCCGGGCCAGCGCGGTCTTGCCCACGCCGGGGTAGTCCTCGACCAGCACGTGCCCCTCGGCGAGCAGCGCGACGATCAGATGCTGAAGGGTCTCCTCGCGCACCTGCACGGCCCTGGCGACGTTGGCGGCCAGGGCGCGCCCAACCGCGCTGTAGGCCTCAAACTCCTGCGGTGCGAGCGGGGTCGGCTCGGATGGCTCGATCGTCTCTCTCCTTCTCCCAGAGTGGCTGCAGCTCGTCGAGCACCGCCGCAGCGACGTGCTCCTTGCCCACCCGGGCCACGTGACGCTCTCCGCCGGTGGCGGTAAGGATCGTGACCTCGTTGTCGGGGGTGTCAAAGCCGATGCCGGCCTGGGCGATGTCATTGACGACGATCGCGTCCAGCCGCTTGCGGGCCAGCTTGTCGCGGCCGTAGCGGACCGCATCGCTGCCGTGTTCGGCGGCGAAGCCGACCAGCAGCTGACCCGGGCGGCGGCGCTGGACCAGCAGGCTGAGCACGTCGGTGGTCGGCTCGAGCTGGAGCGCCGGCATTCCCTGATCCTTCTTGAGCTTGGTCAGGGCGACCGTTGCGGGCCGGAAATCGGCGATCGCGGCGGCCATCAGCAGAACCTCGGTGGTCTCGAACTCGGCCTCGCAGGCGGCCTGCAGCTCGGCGGCGGTGGTCACCGCAAGAACCCGGACGCCGGCCGGCGGGGCCAGCCCGACGTTGGCCGCCACGACGGTCACCTGCGCCCCGCGGCGGACGGCTTCGGCGGCCAGGGCAAAACCCATCCGTCCCGACGAGCGGTTGCCGATGAAGCGGACGCTGTCGATCGGCTCGCGGGTCCCGCCGGCGGTGACCAGGACGCGGCGCCCCAGCCACCCGGCGCGGGCGGACATCGTCTCGGTCAGATCCCCCGGCGCCCGGAGCAGCGACTCGCAGGCGGCCAACAGCGCGGCCGGCTCGGCGAGCCGGCCGATCCCGTGTTCGCCGTGGGAAGCCAGCTCGCCCTCACCGGGGGCGACGATGGCCACCCCGCGGGACGCGAGCAGCTCGAGGTTGGCCTGGGTGGCCGGATGGCGCCACATGACGTCGTTCATCGCCGGGGCGAGGACGACCGGGCAGGTGGCGGCCAGCGCGGCGGTGGTGAGCAGGTTGTCGGCCAGGCCGTGGGCGAGCTTGGCGATCGTGTTGGCGCTCGCGGGCGCGATCAGATAGAGGTCCGCGCGCTGGACGAGCGCCAGATGCGAGATCGGGGTGCGCTCGGGTGCGGACTCGCCGGGATAGGCGCCGTTCAGCGGATCGAGCTCGAAGTCCTCGCCGAGCACCGGCGCGCCGGTGAGCGCGGCAAACGAGGCCGGGCCTACGAACCGGGTACTGGCCTGGGTTTGCACCACCCGGACCGCGTGGCCGGCGCGGACAGCCAGGCGCGCGGTCTCCAGCGCCTTGTAAGCGGCGATGCCGCCGCTCACGCCGAGCAGCAGGCGGGCCATCGCCGCTACCGCCTTGGTTCTCTGCGATCCGACCCGGTCACGTGGGTGGCGCGATCAGCGGTAGTGGTACTTGATCTTGCCCTGAGCGACCTCTTCCAGAGCGATCGTCAGGTAGTTCTTGGAGCGGGTGTCCACCATCGGCGGAGGAAACTCGTCAAACGTGCCCTCGCCGAGGTTGTGGTAGTAGGAATTGATCTGCCGGGCGCGCTTGGCGGCCACGACGACGCTCGCGTAGTCGGAGTCCACGTGTTCGAGCAGCCGGTCGATTCGAGGTGAGATCACAGATTCAGTCCTTGATGGGGTCAGCCAAGGTTAGCGTCCGGAGCGGCTTCTGAAGCCAACGAGCTGTGGACGATCGCGACCAGCGCACCGGTGGCATCCTCGAGCCGGTCGTTGACCACGACGTGGCCGAACTCGGGCTGGGCCTCAAGCTCGCGCTCGGCGGTTGTCAGCCGGGACTCGATCTGCTCGGCGTCGTCGGTTCCCCGGCCGACGAGCCGGGCGCGCAGCGCGTCGCGGGACGGCGGGGCGATGAACACGGCGATCGCCGCGGGCATGGCCTCGCGCACCTGCCGCGCGCCCTCGATCTCGATCTCGAGCACGAGCGGGACGCCATCGCGCAGGCGGGCCTCCAGCTCGGAGCGCAGGGTGCCGTAGCGGCGCCCGGCGTAGGTCGCGGACTCGACGAAGTCACCGGCCGACACGCGGCGCTCGAACTCCTCAACGGAGAGGAAGTGATAGGCGACGCCGTCCTGCTCCCCGGGGCGGGGCGCGCGGGTCGTGGCCGAGACCGACAGCTCGAGCTCGGGGACGCGCTCGAGCAAGCCCCGGATGAGAGTGCCCTTGCCGACCCCCGAGGGACCGGTGATCACGAACACCCTGGCCATCGGCGCGAGCAGCGCGCGGTGACGCCGCTCAGCGGCGACGCATCAGCGTGACGAGCTCGCCCCGCTGGCGCTCGGACAGGCCGCCGAGCGTCTTGGAGGGCGAGATCCGGCACTGCGAGAGGATCTTGCCGGCCTTGACGCGCCCGTACTTGGGGACGGCGAGCAGCAGATCAAAAACCTTGGCGGTCAGCAGATAATCGGGTGGCTGCAGCAGCAGCTCGTGGATCGGCTGGCGCCCGGCCTTCAGATCACGCTTGAGCTGCGCGCGCCGGCTACGAATGTCGTTGGCGCGCTGCAGCGCTTCCATCCGCTGGTGGAGGGAGCGCTCAGGAGCTGCGAGGGACTTTGAGAACGATTCACTGACCAGCGGCATGGGCGGCGACTATACATCGTGGGACCGGGCGATCAAGGCCCACCGGCCGAATTTCGCTCGACCTCAACCAGAGCTTGAGCATTGTCGAGCCTGGTTCCGGGAATAGCTTCCCTTTGCAGGATGTTCTCCTGCTCTGGGCAGGTTTACGTAGGTGGCGGGGTCCGGTACCCAGGTAGGACACGGGTCCTACCCAGCCAGCGCAGGGGCACCGCACGAGCCGCTCAGCTCAACGGCGATCCGGCGTGCCGCCGCGGGGTCGCGAAAGCTCTCGGTGCCGACCGCGACCAGGTTCGCGCCGGCGCGCAGGAACTCTTGGGCATGCGCGCCTGTCTGCACCCCGCCCATCGCGATGATCGGGACCGACACCGCCGCCGCGACCGAGCTCACCTGGGCCAGCGCGATCGCGCGGACCGCCGGGCCCGACACGCCGCCGGCGCCGCCGCCCAGCCAGGGCTCGGCGCTGCCCGGCCGCAGGGCCATCCCGCGCAGCGTGTTGATCAGCGACACGGCGCTGGCCCCGGCATCCTGAGCCGCGCGGGCGACCGCGGGCACGTCGGAGGCATTGGGGGTTAGCTTGACGATCAGCGGCTTGTCGGTCAGTGGTCGGACGTGCTGCAGCAGGCGCGCGACCTCGCCCGGGTCGGCCCCCATCACCATCCCGGTCTCGACGTTCGGGCACGAGACGTTGAGCTCGAGCGCGCTGACCTCCTCCCGCGGCGCGAACGCGGCGACCAGCGTCGCCACCTCGCCGCGGCTGAAGCCCATCACGTTGACGATCACCGGCACCGGCAGCGCGGCGAGCTGGGGCAGGTCATGGACGAGGTAGCCCTCCAGGCCTCGGTTGGGCAGCCCGATCGAGTTCATCAGCCCGGCCGGCACCTCCCACAGGCGCGGGGGTGGGTTGCCCTGACGGGGGGCCACGGTGACCGTCTTGGACACGTAGGCCGAGAACGGGAACGCCTCCAGCAGCGCATCCCCGAACGCGCGCCGGGCGGCGATCGCATCAAAGGTGCCGGACGCGTTGATGATCGGATGCGCGAGCATCAGGCCGCAGAAGTCGGCCGGCCCCGCGGCGGAAGTCATGATCCGTGCCCCGGCATCGCGAACGCCTCAGGACCGAGCTCTGATCCCTCGAGCACCGGCCCCTCGAGGCACAGGCGGATCAGACCGCGCGTGGTCGGGACCACGCAGCCGAAGCAGGCGCCGTAGCCACAGGCCATCCCGGACTCCAGAGCGAGCTGACCGGGCGCTCCGCGCTGCGCGCACAGGGCCCGCACGGCTTCGAGCATCGGCGGCGGCCCGCAGGCGAACACCTCGGCGGGCGCGCCGGCGTCCAATTCGGCGGCGAGCAACTCGGTGACCAAGCCATGGTGCCCCTGCGAGCCGTCATCGGTGGCCACCCGCGCGTCGCGCAGCAGTGCCGACCCCGCGGCATGCGCGGCGTCCCGGAACCCGAGCAGCGCCGGGGTGCCCGGACCGAGTGCATCCTGCCAGGCCGCGAGCGGGGCGATCCCCACCCCGCCGCCGCACAGCACCGGCCGGCGACCGTCGCGCGGTGGCCGAAAGCCACGGCCGAGCGGTCCGACGATCGACAGGCCGTCCCCGGCGTCTAGCTCGCTCAGCCGGCTGGTCCCGGGCCCGACGGCCTCGAGCAGAAATTGCAGGGTTCCGGCCGGCGCGCGCAGCACGCTGAACGCACGCGGCAGGTAGGGCCGCTCACCGGCGCCTCCCCCCCATCGCCGGGCGGCCATCAGCATGTAGAACTGCCCGGGCTTCGGGGCGGGGCCGTCACCGTCCTCACAGGTGATGACGACATAGGAACCGTGCGCCGAGCGCTCGAAGATCGGGACGATGCGGGCCCCGAAGGGCGCAGTCACGCGGTCAGCGCCCGGTTCGGTCACGGCGCGGCGGGGGTCACGCGGCGGGCGCCGTGCAGCTCCTGCAGCGAGACGACGGGCGGCTCACCCTGCTGGGCGGAGCGGATCGCGCGGGCGGCGGCCATGCCCCCGGAGATCGTCGTGATGCACGGGATGCCGCGGGCGATCGCCGCCGAGCGGATCTCGTAGCCGTCCACGCGTGCGCCGGTGCCCACCGGGGTGTTGATGACCAGGTCCACGGCGCCGCGCTCGATCCAGTCCACGACGTGCGGCGAGCCCTCCCCGATCTTGTTGATCTCCTCGGCGGGGATGCCCATCCGCCGCAGCGCCTGCGCGGTGCCGCGGGTGGCGATGATCGTGAAGTCAAGGGCGTGCAGCAGCGTCGCGATCCCGGTCGCGGCGAGCTTGTCGTTGTCGGCGACGGTCAGGAACACGGTGCCGGATTTGGGCAGGCCCGCGCCGGCGGCGGCCTGCGCCTTGGCGAAGGCGGTCGGGAAGTCCGGCGCGATCCCCATCACCTCACCGGTCGAGCGCATCTCGGGCCCGAGCAGCGAGTCGGCGCCGGCAAAGCGGCTGAACGGCAGCACCGCCTCCTTGACGCACACGTGCGCCTGGCTTCGCTCGCGCTCCGAATCCACGGGCAGCCCGAGCTCGGCGATCTTCTCGCCGAGCATGACCCGGCAGGCAAGCTTGGCCAACGGCAGGCCGATCGCCTTGGACACGAAGGGAACCGTGCGCGAGGCACGCGGGTTGGCCTCGATCACGTGCAGGCCGTCGTCACCGTGGACGGCGAACTGGACATTGAGCAGGCCGACCACACCCAGCGCCCGGGCGATCCCCGTCGTCTGCTCGCGGATCTCGGCGATCATCGCGGCGCCGAGGGTGTGGGGCGGCAGCACGCAGGCCGAGTCCCCGGAGTGGATTCCCGCCTCCTCGACGTGCTGCATGATCCCGGCGATCCACACATCCTCCCCATCGCACAGCGCGTCGACGTCGACCTCGATCGCGTCCTCGAGGAAGCGGTCCAGGTAGATCGTGGTGCCGGGCGAGACGCCGACCCGGTCCAAATAGTCGCGCAGGCCCTCGACGCTGTAGACGATCTCCATGGCCCGGCCGCCGAGCACGTAGCTGGGCCGCACGAGCAGGGGAAAGCCGACCTCGGGGGCTCGCGCCAGCGCCTGCGTCGCGCTGGTCGCGGTCGCGTACGGCGGAGCCCTGTAGCCGAGGCGGTCAAGCAAGGGGCCAAAGCGCGAGCGGTCCTCGGCGAGGTCGATCGCATCGATGCTCGTGCCGAGGATACGGATGCCGACCGCGTCCAGGCCGGCGGCGAGCTTGAGCGGGGTCTGGCCACCGAACTGGACCACGACACCTTCGAGCCGGCTGCCCACTCGGTGTCCCGCCTCGCCGGATTGGGCAGCGCTCGAATCATCCGGCTGGCTCTCCAACTCGCAGACCGCGATCACGTCCTCGAGCGTGAGCGGCTCGAAGTAGAGGCGGTCCGACGTGTCGTAATCGGTCGAGACGGTCTCCGGGTTGCAGTTGATCATGACCGCGTCACGACCCATCTCGCGCACGGTCTGGGCGGCGTGCACGCAACAGTAGTCGAACTCGATCCCCTGGCCGATCCGGTTAGGTCCCGAGCCGAGGATGACCACGCCCGGCCGCTCCGAGGGCGGCACCTCATGCCCGGGGGACCCGGTCCCGCCCGCCCCCGGGCGCTCCCAGGCGGAGTAGAAGTACGGGGTGGAGGCGGCGAACTCGGCCGCGCAGGTATCCACCGCCTTGTACGTCCGCTCGCCCGAAAAAGCGGCCTCTGGATCGCTGACCAGCTCGGCCAGCTCGCGCAGGAACCACATGTCAATGCTGGTGCGGGTGCGCAGCTCCTGCGGCGTGGTCCCCCGGCGCAGTGCCTCGAGCACGTAGTCCCAGCGCTCAGCGCCGGGCAGCGCACAGAGATCCACGAGCGCCGCGTCGTCGGCGGGCAGGCGGGCCCGGGTGTCGAGCTCGCGCGAGCGCAGCGCCTTGGCGAAGGCCTGCTTGAACGTGCGCCCCAGCGCCATCGCCTCGCCGACGGACTTCATGTGCGTGGTCAGGCCGGCCTCGGCCCCGGGGAACTTCTCAAATGCGAACCGCGGCCATTTGATCACGCAGTAGTCGATCGCCGGCTCAAAGCTGGCCGGGGTCGCCCGGGTGATGTCGTTGGGTATCTCCTGCAGCGTGTAGCCGACCGCCAGCCGGGCGGCGATCTTGGCGATCGGGAAGCCCGTCGCCTTCGAGGCCAGCGCGCTTGAGCGCGACACCCGCGGATTCATCTCGATGATCACGATCTCCTCGGTCTCGG
>JALYZB010000365.1 GCA_030945945.1 Actinomycetota bacterium
GGCGTTCGGTCGAACTGGGTGTTCTGGCAATCGCAGGTGTTTGCCTCGTCAGATGACTTCGTCTCACTTGGTGATCCTGACGAGTACGGGATGATCACCACCTACCGGGTGCGCGACAGCCAGGCCGGCAACGTCAAATTCGGGAGCTTGGGCTACGCGGCGGCTGCGCTGAAGTCGTATCGGACTTTTGAGAGGCTCAAGGCCGCTGGGGTCATCGGAAGCGACGTCCGGTTTCAGGTCAGTCTGCCCACTCCGGTAGCCGTGGTCGCGATCTTCGTTGCTCCCGAGGATCGCGCCGCGGTGGAGGGGCCGTACGAGATCGCGCTGCGCCGGGAACTGACCGAGATCTTGGATCAGATTCCCCCCAGCGAGCTCGCGATCCAATGGGATGTCGCCGTAGAATTCGGAATGCTGGAACACGCTGTGTTCGACAGCTGGTGGGACGACCCCATGGCGGGGATCATCCAGCGTCTAATCGTGCTGGGGGACGCAGTGCCCGATCATGTCGCCCTCGGCTACCACCTTTGCTACGGCGACGCCGGTCACGAGCACTTCGCCCAGCCTCGAGACGCGACGTTCCTAGCGTCCGTCGCCCAAGCGGTGAGCGATGGAGTGAGCCGGAGAATCACCTTCATCCACCTTCCCGTACCGCGCAATCGCAGCGACGCTGAGTACTTCTCCCCACTGGCGCGACTCAACCTACCGGCGGAGACCAAGCTCTACCTAGGGCTGGTGCATGTGACCGACGGAGTTGACGGCGCGACGAAGCGGCTCGCCGCGGCACGGCAGTTCGTCGAGCGCTTTGGCGTCGCTACCGAGTGCGGGTTCGGCCGCCGGCCGCCAGAAACCGTCGCCGGACTCCTGCGCCTCCACGGTGAGGTCCTGGACGCCGCCGGCGCGTAGCGCTCATATCGCGCAGGGTTGTCAAGGGCGCACGTCGAGGTTTGCAGTGGCTGTTGTAGCGTGCGGGCGCTGGGGGTGTCTCAGAGGGCGGGACGTCATCGGTGACAGCGTTGCCAGTCGAAAAGCGGGATCTCTCTGCTACCCCACCGCCATCGTCGCTGGTGCCGACGGTGCACGGGTCTAGAGAACGAGCGTGACACCGAAGGCGCGCTGCTGATAATGCGTCCGCGGTGCCTGCCGTTGTGTCGGCCCGGCGTCCCGGCCTCGGCATACACCGATCGGGCGTGGACATCGAACCCGACATAGGTCATCGTTCGGGCAAGGCCCGGACCTCCGCAACTCATCTTCGGGTTAGCCGGAGCCGATCTCCCGCCATACGAACCCACGCCAGATGTCCGGCCACTGAGCCCGGCAGGCAACCCTGCGACAGCGGCCTTGTGGTCTAGCTCGGAGCGCTCGCCGCGTCGGGCTTAAGGAGGCGGTCACCTGACTGGCGTCCACGCTCGATCACTTCCCCGATGTCCCCGCGGATCAGCTTTCCGTCGCGTTTGCGGACCCTGCCCGCGACGAGGACCGTATCGACATTCCCAGCGTGACCGGCAGCGACGAGAGCACCCTCCGGATCGGAGGTGGGCACCAGGTTGAGATCGTCACCGGACAGCAGAATCAGGTCTGCCTGCTTCCCCGACGCGATCGAGCCGATCGTGTCCTGGAGTCCTAGGGCGACGGCGCCGTCGATCGTCGCGAAGGCCAGAAGATCGTGGGCACGCAGCTCCGGCCCGTTGGACTCGTTCAGGAGCGTGCCCCGCAGCCGCTCACTGAGTAGGGCCGCGCGCATGATGCTGAACATGTCGCCGGGGGTCCCGACTTCGACGTCAACGCCCAGTGCCGGGCGCACCCCATGCTGCAGCAGTCGACCCGTAGCCGGTGCCCCGAGTCCCGGCATCGTGGCTTCAACAGCCGGCGTGACGCAGGCGCTGGCTCCGGCAGCCGCGATCAGCCCGAGCTCTCTCTCAGTCGACGTGCAGCAGTGAACAAATGTCATGTCGGCCCCTATCAAGCCGGATTCGGCGATCGCCCGGATGCCGTGATACTTGAGGCCGTACTCGCCTGTTCCCATGTGCATCGACATTCGAAGCCCGAGTTCGCGCGCGCGTGCGACGTCAGCCCGGGTCACTTGGATGGTGGACAGCTCGGGGCCGCGCAGATGCGCGTGCATGGTGACCAAGGCACTGTCGTCGGCAAGCACCTCGAAACGCACCCGGCTGATGTCGTCGGGAATAGAGCGGTCGGAGTCCCACAACCAGCTCATGGCGTCCGTTGACGGCCAGCCGTAGGCGAAACATGCTCGGATGCCGGAATCACGAAGAGCGCGGATGAGTTCATCGGTGTGCTCCGGGCTGTTCTGCACGTGTGATTCATCGCGCAGGGTGGTGATCCCGGCGTCCAGCGCGCTGAGGGCCCCCAGCAGATTGCCGACGTACGCGTCGTCCGGGGTAAACCTCTCGCCCACCACGCCCTGCACGTTCTGCTGGTAGGCCGCCAGATCCCAGCCGACGGCGCAGTGGCGCACAACGGTCTGCCACGTATGGCGGTGGGCGTCGACGAAGCCTGGCATGACAATCATGTCGGGGTAGTTCCACACGTCGGCGCCGCGGGCGTCCAGGTCGCGTCCTACCTGCACGATCCGGTCGCTCTCGATGAGCACTTCACCGCGGTCGATCCCGCCCAGCTCCTCGTCCATCGTGATCAAGTGCCCTGACCGGATCAGGAGTCGCCGCGCGCCGGCCGGACTGACACTCATCCGGAGTTCGCCCGGTCTCCCGCCTGCAAGCCGAGCTGTCCGACGAGGTCGTCGACCAGCGCAGGTAGATCCTCAAGCGCTTGCGCGGCGCCGAATACGTAGAAGTCAGGTCTGGCGATCACGGCGGCGATCCCTCGCTGTCCGAAGTACGTGGCGTAGTCGTTGTCGACGTCGACGACGTGGCCGTCACGCGCGCGGGACACGTGCGCGTAGACCGTCCCCATCTCGTCGAGCAGTTTGAGCTGTCCAGGGCTGAGAACAGCCCGAGGGTCGCCGTCTGGGCTGATGACCTGCCACATGCCATTGGCCCCCACGACATGGTCGAAGAGTCCAGTCTGGCCGGCGTGGCGCACTCTGGCCTGAAGCGACAGCTCTCCGGCCGGCCCGGCCGGCGCCCCGGCCTGGTCACGATGGATCAGACCGTTTCGGATCTGCGGAACATCTGGTAGGGGCGGCTGAAAGCCTCCCCTGAACAGCTCGTCACGCTTGCGGGCCTCGACTTCGTCGGTGATGCAGGGAACCTTTCCGGCCTCCAACGAGATGATTGTCCAGTCCAGCACATAGGGCCGTAGCTCCTCCTGATAGGTGTGGAGGATCGACTCAGGCGCGAGGCCGCGCAAGACAAGGTCGAGCTTCCACGCGAGGTTCTTGGCGTCGCGCATGCCAGAGCACATGCCCTGGCCCATGAATGGCGGCATCGTGTGTGCGGCGTCGCCGATCAGAAACACCCTTCCGCGCTGCCAGTCCGTGGCGGTGCGGGCTTCGAACGTGTACACAAGTTGGCGAACGATCTCCACGTCGTCCGGTCCCACGCCCTCCAGTGCCAGCAGCTCCCAAGCCTTCTCGGGCCGCTGGAACTCCGCTACGGTTTCACCCGGGAGCAGAGACCACTCCCAGCGACGGTGGCGCTTGCCCAGCGGCAGGATGCAGCGGGGGCGCGCCGGATCACAGATCTGCCCGCAGTCGAAATCGAAGCTGAGCTCGCGCTTCTTGCGGGCGTCGACGTCAAGCCACTGCTCGTTGAAGCCGAGGTCGTCGCGTTCGACCCCCAGCCAGTTTCTGACCGCGCTCCCCGCCCCATCGGCGCCGATCAGGTAACGGCCGCGCAGTGTGCGCTCCTCGACTCCGGCAGATCCCGGCTGGTCACCGGAGCGGCGTACCACGACCTCGACATGGTCGCCGTGCTCGCGGAAGTCGACCGCCTTCCAGCCCCGCATCACCGTGACGCTCGGATCCGCACCCAAGCGACCGGCGAGCGCGTCCTCCAGCACCGGCTGGTACTGCATGTAGTCGGAGTTATAGCCCGAGATGCCCTTGGCTCCCCAGTCGAATTCCAGCAGCAACTCGCCCGTGGCGTTGACCCAGACGTACTCCGTAGTGGGATAGGAGTCGGCGAGCGTCGGCCCCTCTGCGTCGAGTGATTGGAGGATCCGCATGATCTCGTGATCGATATGCCCTGCACGCGGAAGTCCGTAGAGCCCCGGCTGGCGCTCCACCGCGGTGACCGAGTGCCCGGCCTGGCCGATGAGTCCCGCCATCGTCAATCCGACCGGTCCAAGTCCGATCTGGATGACGTCCTGAATGTCGTCGTGCACCTCTCTCTTCTCCATCATTGCTCTCGATCCTGGGCGTCGGATCTCCACCCTGATTGCAACCGCTCGCGCAGAAGCGCAACGGCCGCGGTCCAGACTCGCTGGGTGTCCTCCTCGGCGCGCTGGTAGGCGCCCCCGCCTGGTCCGTCGCCCATGAGCGCGCGGACGCCATCGGGATCTGCCTGCCTGAGATCGGCTGGGCTGACCAACGGCTTGCGGCCGGCTGGAATGTCAACGCCGGGCAGGCGGACCGCGGGTAGGTTCTCGACCCACGATGCGTGACTGACCTCGTCGATCTTGCCGGCCAGCTGCCAGATCTCAGGCTCGATCAGCCAGCTGTGGAACTGCACCTGGCAACCGGGGTGCCGCCCCACCCACTCCTGAGCTAGGTTCGCCGCCGGAAGGTTACCGCCGTGGCCGTTGACCAGCATGATGCGGCCGAACCCTTGCTCCTGTAGGGAGTCGAGCAGATCACTCACCAGGGCTAGATAGGTCGAGACGCGCAGGTTGATCGTGCCCGGATAGGCCGTAAACGTTGGCGTGAGGCCGAATGGCAACGCCGGCAGCACCGGGACTCCCTCCCCCTCGGCGGCCTCGACCGAGGCTCGCTCGCAGAGGAGCGCGTCGACCCCGAGTGAGAGATACCCATGCTGCTCGGTGGAGCCGAGCGGGACCAGCACCCGGTCGTCATGACGCAGGTACTCCTCGATGTGCATCCAGTTGGCGTCCCAGAGCCTCATCGACTCAGGCGGAGGCCCGCTCCGGCCGCTCTGCGACCACTGGGTTGGACAAAACGCCGATACCGTCGATCTCCACCTCCACGACGTCGCCATCGTGCAGCAAGACCCTTGGTTCCCGGGAGATACCGACGCCCGCGGGCGTTCCGGTGGCGATGATGTCTCCTGGCTCGAGCGTCATGAGGCTGGAGATGAACTCGATCGCTTGCCCGACCCCGAAGATCATGTCGCGGGTGTTGCCGTCCTGGACGGTGGCGCCGTTGACCCGCGTACGGATCCGCAGCGCTTGAATGTCTGAAATCTCGGCCAAGAGCACCAGGCTCGGACCGCACGGGGCGAAGGTATCGATCGCTTTACCGGCCATCCACTGACTTGTCGCGTGCTGAAGGTCGCGGGCGGTCACATCGTTGAACGCCATCACCCCGGCGACGTGCTCAAGCGCCTCGGCCGCGGCGACGTTGCTCGCTCTCCGGCCGATCACCACGGCCAGCTCGGCCTCGTAGTCAAACAGCTCACCACGCTTGGGTAGCACGATGGCCTCGCTCGGACCGATCAGCGAGTTGCGGAACTTGGCGAACAGCACCGGTGTGGCCGGCAGCTCCAGGCCGGACTCAATAGCGTGATCACGGTAGTTGAGCCCGAGGCAGATGATCTTGTCGGGATCTGGGACCGGCGGTCCGAGCGTGAGGTCGGCGATCACGCCAACGGCGACGGCAGCATCGGTTGCCGCCCGTAGGCTCGACTGGGCGTCGCAGCCGGCCTGGAGCACCGTGCGGGTCGAAGTCCAATCGTCGCCCGCGAGGTCCGACCCGCAGCTTTCGGCGATGCGCGCAGCGTCGAAGACCCGTCCGTCGACGAGCAGCCCGGCTCGGAGTCCTTGAGCGGTCCGGTATGTGACAAGGCGCAAGCTCTCTCCCTTAGCTGTGGCGCGGTCTACCGACCGGCGTCCTTGACATTGTACATAATGTTTGAGCATGCCTTCGTTCGAGCAGGTCACATATCTCAAAGCTCCTGGGCCGCCTACCTCCGAGGTGACCGATGAGATCCGGCGTCGCGTTGAGAAGATGCTGGAGGACATCGAGACCGGGGGCGTTGACGCCGTGCGGCGCTGGTCGCGCGAGCTCGACGGCTGGGACCCCGAGTCGTTCGTCGCCACTGAGGACGACTTTGAGCGCGCGCGAGCGCAACTAGACCCTGCGCTGCGTCGCTACATCGCCTTCGCTCAGGATCAGGTGCGTGCGTTCGCAGAGGCCCAACGCGCGACCCTGAGCGATTTACGCGTGGAGACGCTGCCCGGGGTGGTTCTGGGTCACACTCACATTCCGGTCGGTTCGGTCGGCGCCTATGTGCCGGGGGGGCGGTATCCGATGCTCGCCTCGTCATTCATGACCATCGTCGTGGCCAAGGCGGCGGGGGTCGAACGCGTCGTGGCGGTTGGGCCGCCGCAGCGCGATGGCGGTGGCCTGCATCCGGCGATGCTGTATGCCATGTGGACATCCGGCGCCGATGTCATCGCGTCGCTCGGCGGGGTGCAGGCGCTTGCCGCCTTGGCCTTCGGCCTGATTGAGGACGTCCCGCCCGTCGACATGCTGGTCGGCGCTGGCAACGCCTATGTGGCGGAAGCCAAGCGCCAGCTCTTTGGGCGGGTCGGCATCGACCTACTGGCTGGTCCGACCGAGGTGCTGGTCGTCGCCGATCGGACGGCGGATCCTCGACTCGTAGCCGCGGACCTGCTTGGCCAGGCTGAGCACGGCCCGACCTCGGCGGCCGGGGTTATCGCGATCGGTGAAGACGTCGCCCAGGCCGTGAGCGATCAGGTCGAGGACCTGCTTGGCACCTGGCCGACGGCCGAGATCGCCGGCCAGGCGTGGCGCGACCACGGCTGGATCGCTGTGGTCGCCGACGACGACGAGGCCATCGCCGTGGCCGATCACGCCGCCAATGAGCATCTGGAGATCCAGGTTGCCGGGGACAAATTGCCGATGTATCTCGAGCGACTGCGCAACTACGGCTCGTTGTTCCTCGGCGACCAGGCGACGGTGGCCTACGGAGACAAGGGGGTCGGGACCAACCACGTCCTGCCCACATCTCGGGCGGCTCGCTACACGGGTGGTCTGTGGGTCGGAAAGTTTCTCAAAACCTGCACCTGGCAACAGCTCACGCCCACGGGCACGGCGGCGGTCGCGCCGTCGATCGAGGCGATCTGCGAAGCCGAGGGGATGCTTGGCCACGGTCTCACAGCGAGGATGCGTCTGGAGCGCATCGGGACGTGAGCGCCTGGTCGCTCGACGGCCGTCTCGCGTTGGTCACCGGCGCCGGACGGGGGCTTGGCCGGGGTATCGCCCTGGAGCTGGCCCGAGCGGGAGCGGAGGTTCTGTGCGTCGCTCGGACGGCGGAGGATCTGCAATCGGTCGCGGCGGAGATCGGCGAGAGCGGTGGAGTCGCCTACGTCCATGTCGCAGACGTCAGCGACGTCAGTGAGGTCGCGGCCCTGGTGGACCGGGCCGAGGGCCTTGGCGATCTGCGGGTCGCGGTCACCGCGGCCGGAGTCAACCGGCCGGGAGCAGCCCGGGACTATCTGATAGCCGATTGGGACGCTCTGTTCGCTGTCAACGTCAGGGCGACGTTCCTCGTCTGTCAGGCGGTCGGCGCCGCTCTCCTGCGCCGCGGTGCGCCGGGCAGCATTGTCACGATGTCCTCTCAGATGGGGGTGGTGGGCTATCCCGGGCGCTCGGCCTACTGCGCGACTAAGCACGCCGTCGAAGGCCTCACCAAGGCGCTCGCCGTTGAATGGGCCCGCGAAGGAATCCGCGTCAACGCGGTGGCCCCGACCTTCGTTGAGACGCCGATGACGGCCGCCTCTCTCGCCGACCCGACGTTCCGCGCTGAGATCCTTGAACGTCGCCTGCCGACCGGACGACTCGCCACCGTCAATGACATTGCGCACGCGGTCCGGTACCTAGCCTGCGATGCCGCCAACAGCGTGACCGGCCACAGCCTGCGAGTCGACGGAGGGTGGACGGCGTGGTGAGCCCCCAAAGCGATTGTGTATTATATTTGCAGCCCCGGGTCGGAACCGACCGAAGTGCGCCACCGAGTCTCGGCCGGCCTCAACTCAGGGTGTCTGAAGGCTGGCAACGAGGAGGGAGCGGTAGATGTCACATGTGGAGCAGGAACCCCCGGCTGCGGGGGCGGGCGGCGACGCTGATGAGGAAATCATCCGTCCCGCGTTCCATCATGCGTTTCTCAAGACCACCCGTTTGGCGGAGATGAAATCTTGGTACGCGCTGGTCATCGGACTGACCCCCACCTTTGCGTGGGAGACCGGCGCCTTTTTGTCCAATGACAAAGCCAACCACCGGATCGTGCTCTACACGAGCAAGAACATTTACGAGGACGAGGGCAAGGTCAACCATGCCGGTCTTCACCACCTTGCCTTCGAATATGAGACGGGCGACGAGCTTCTTGCAACCTACACCCGACTCAAGGCCCGCGGCATCGAGCCGCACATGGCGATCGATCATGGCCTGACGACCTCTTTCTATTACCTCGATCCCGATGGCAACAGCCTGGAATTGCAGTACGACAACTTCGGCGACTGGGCGAAATCAACGGAGTTCATGCGCACCGCGCCGGAATTCAAGGAGGATTGGATCGGGCCGCCGATCGATCCGGCCCAACTCGTGGCCGCTCGTGCACGTGGGGCCTCAATCGAGGACATTCACCGGCGTGCCTACGCTGGCGAGATGAAGCCCGCCGAGCCGCACGATTCGCGGCTTCCCGCCTAGCTCGCGAACCGACACCATCTACAGCTTTTCGCAACCACCCGGAGAGGGGCCTGGGCATGACTGAGTCGACCACCATCGAGGAGACCGATGCCGTCGTCATCGTGGGCGCGGGCCCGATCGGCCTCGGGGTATCGCTTGAACTTGCCCTGCGGGGCATTCGATCGATCGTGCTGGAGAGTCGGGCCAAAGACACGCACTATGCGATGCGCTCAAACCTGACGAACCTCCGCTCGATGGAGCATTTCCGCCGATGGGGGATCGCGGATCGCCTGCGCGCCAACGATCCCATCGACCCGGAGTTCAAGCGCGACGTCACCTGGGTCACCGGACTGAACGGTCACGTGGTGGTGAACTTCGAGGGAGCCTTCGATTTCGATCAGGTCCCGTTCGCCGCCGAGGTCCCAGAATGGGCTCCCACCACGGCGATCGAGAAGACCATGCAGGACGAGGCCCAGACACGCACCGAGATCGACCTGCGGTTCGAGTGCGAGGTGACGGGGGTCGAGCAGGAAGCCGACACCGTGAGCGTCACCTATCGTCAAGGGGCTGGCGAGCTGACCCTACGAGCGCCGTATCTCGTCGCGGCTGACGGCAGCCGAAGCCCGATCCGCCGCCAGTTGGGCGTGAAGCTCGAAGGCACCCCGGATCTCGTTCAGTCGAGCATCTGGCTCATCGAAGCACCCGACCTGATCGAGCGCTCCGTCGTGGGCCGCTCCTCGTTTTATTTCTTCATCAATGAGCACCGCGACGCCGCGTTGATGATCGTCCAGGATTCAGACCGGGGCCACTACATGTTCATGGTGCTGCCAGCATCCGAGGGGGCGGACCCGGCGGATTGGGAGGCGACGCGACAGATCCTGTACCGCAACGTCGGCTATGAGTTTCCGGTCAAGCCACTCGCTGGCGGTCATGTACGCGTGCACTCAATGATCGCGCCGCGATTTGACCACGGCCGCGTGTTCCTTGCCGGCGATGCGGCCCATCTCATCTCCCCGATGGGCGGCTTTGGCATGAACATCGGCATCGGTGACGCTGTCGATCTCGGCTGGAAGCTGGCAGCAACGATCCAGGGGTGGGGCGGCGAGAAGCTCCTGCGAAGCTACGGAGAGGAGCGCGGCGAGGCGGTGCGCTGGATTCAGCAGGAGTGCATCGACAACACAGCCATCCTCGCCCCCGAGCTCGTCGAAGACGGCATTTCCGCAGACGCCCCGTCCGGCGATGAGGTGAGAGCGCGTGTCGCTCAGCGAATCATCGAAGAGAAGACCAAGGAGTTCATTAGCACAGGGGCGCAACTTGGCTACCGATACACGGGCTCTCCGATCATCGTCCCCAACGGTCAGGCCCCTCCACTGAGCATGGCTGATTACGTGCCCTCGGCCACTCCCGGCTGTCGCGCGCCGCACATCTGGCTGAAGGACGGGAGCTCGCTCTACGATCACTTCGGACCCGGCTTCACGCTGCTCAAGCTCGATCGTGCGGTCAACACGTCCGCGCTTGAGGAGGCGGCGGCGACACGTGGCGTGCCACTGAAAGTCCTCTTTGTCGAAGAAGAACAGATGGCCGACCTCTACGGGGTCAACCTAGCCCTTGTGCGTCCCGACCAGCACATCGCCTGGCGCGGCGAGGCAGCACCCGAGGACCCGCTGGAAGTCATCGACATCGTTCGCGGTGCCTGACCGTTGCCGGACGTGGAGATCGCCGGCGTGCGGCTCTCCTACCTCGAGGCGGGCGCAGGGCCGCTGCTGATCTTCGGACACGGCACGTTCGGCGGTAAGGCGCTGTTCCGGACCCAGATCGAGAGCTTGTCGAGCCGGTACCGGTGCGTCGCATTCGACTGGCCAGGCCACGGCGAATCCGCTTATGACCCGAATGGCTGGACCGTGCAGAGCCTCGTTGACGCCGTTCCGGAATTCATCCACGCACTCGGCGAGTCCTCCGCGGCACTGGCCGGAGTCTCCCAGGGGGGGGCGATCTTCATGCGCACGGCGCTCGCCCATCCGGACGTGGTCAGCGCACTGGTGATCATGTGCGCCGGTCCGGGGCGGCCGAGCAGCGACGCGCTCGCCTCGCTGCGGACATTTGCCGGCACACTGCAATCAGAAGGCAGCGAGGCGCTGCGCCGGGAGGCCGCTCGATCCTTTCTCAGCCACACCTTCCACGCCCCTGGCTTCGCAAACGCTCATCCGGCCGCGGCCGCGCAGGAGCTGGATCTGGTGCTAAGTCACCACCGCGCGGCAATGCCGCTCGTCGTCCAGATCCCAGCCGGATACGAGTCGATCGCCAGTCGGTTGACCGAGATCGCATGCCCGACCCTGGTCCTGTGGGGTGCGCACGACCCGCGGCTGAACGTGGCGTCCGAGATCGCAGAGGCGATTCCAAATGCAGTCCTGCGTGTCTTTCCCGATGCCGGCCACCACCTGAATCTTGACGCGCCCGACGCGACTTCCGCGGCGATCGGCGAGTTTCTCGACAGGCTGCCGCTCACGTCGTCGGTGTGATCACCTGATTGCCGAGTGTCCCCAGACCCGAGACGGTCACCTCGACGACGTCCCCGACATGCAACAGAAACTGCTCGGGTGGTTCGCCAAAGATTCCCACGCCAGCCGGAGTTCCGGTGGCGATGATGTCGCCGGCGTCGAGGCCGGTAGCTGACCAATAGGAGATCAGCTCCTCGCAGCCGAAGATGAGATCCCGGGTGCTGCCCGACTGCCGCACGTCACCGTTGACCGTGACCTGAAGGCCGAGATCATGTGGGTCAATGCCTTCGTCCGGGGTGACGAGCCAGGGCCCGAGTGGAGAACTGCGCGGTGCATTCTTGCCCAACAGGAGCATGCCGGCCTTCATCTCGTCGAACTGGATGTCGCGGCAGCTCACGTCATTCATGATCGTGTAGCCAGCGACGTACGTGAGCGCTTCGCCCGGCTTGACCTGCAAAGCCGCCCGTCCGATGACGATCGCCAGCTCGCCCTCATAGTCCAGCTGCTCGGTCTCGCTCGGATACGCGATCCCCTGATCGTGTCCGAGCAGCGACGAGCTCAACTTTACGAACGCCCCGGGCCGGTCGGGCCGAGCAGCGCCGGGCTCTGCCGCCTCATCGGCGTGCGCGCCATAGTTCATGCCGGCGCAGATGATCTTTCCCGGCCGCGGAACGACGGGCAGGTAGCTGACACCGCCCACCGGGGCCAGGATTCCGGCCTCAAGCAGCCGATCGGGGCCGCCATCGGCGGTCGCCCTCTCGTTCACGTAGGCATGCACGCGTCGTGCATCCTCCATCGCGCCCTCACCGAGCCCCAGCAGTGTGCCCATGTCGGTGGGCAGACGGAGCTCCGCTAGCTGGCGGCTCTCAAAACTGGGGCGCCCGCGCAGGAGCATTTGAGACAAGCCTCCGGCCAGGTCGGCCAACCAGGATCCGTCAGCGATTTCAATCAAAACCCCGGTCCGACGCGAACCGTCCGGAGTGAGATAGCTGGCCAGCTTCACCGGGTGCTCTCCAGGTGTGCGGCCCGGCCAATTGCGCGCCGCAAGTACGGAACCCGCTCGGGCAAGGGCGATGGCGCATCAGCACGGGTCGTGGCCGGAAGCGTCATTACCTGGCATAGCGCGTAGACGCCTTCGTAGATGGCCAGTCCTGCCTCCAGATGCTCCTCGTCGCTTAGAACGAGCCCAAGACCGGAGCCGAGAAGATCGAGCGCTGCGCCCAGGGAGGCCTCGTCGTCGGTCAGGTCCGCCGACGGTTCACATCCGCGTGCGTGGTCGACGCCTGCCTGGATGATGCGATCCATACGCGCGACCGCGGGATCATCGATGCCGTTGCTCACAAGAACCTTATGAAAGGAAGTTCCCCGCTCGTCGGGCGAGCTCAGCTCGATCCCGGGATAGCCGAACGGGATCGTCCCATCGTGGTCCGGAACGCCTGACTCCCAGTCCGTGAAAAGAAACTCCGCCGTCGGATCGACGAAGCGCTTGATGAGCCACGGCGTGGCCACCCGATCGAGGTGGAGGTGAGACCTAGTTATCCAGCGCATTGCGTCTCTCCTTTGCGAGCAGTGAGTCGGTCGAGCCCCGAGCGGTTCTGCGGCTTAGGCATTCCGCGCATGATGCAATATACATTGTCTATTGTCCACGCTCCAGGAAGGCTCTCGATGTCCGTTGTCCTAATCACCGGCGCCGCTACCGGCATCGGCAACCTCACGGCGCAGGCCTTAGCCAGCGACGGACACACCGTCTTCGCCTCGGTACGTGACCTGCACGGCGACAACGCCCAACACGCGCATGAGCTGCTGGACCGAGCGCGCCCAGACGCCGTGGACCTGCGCGTGATCGAGCTTGACGTCCTCTCGCAGACATCCGCCGACGCGGCCATCAGGACGGTTTTGGAAGCAGCCGGCCAACTGGACGTCGTGATTCATAACGCGGGCCACCTTTACCTCGGGTACGTCGAGGCGTTTACGGCCGAAGAGCTAGCTCACGTGTTCGACGTTAACGCCCTGGGCCTCCAGCGCGTCAACCGCGCCGCGCTTCCGCACATGCGCGCGCGTCGCTGCGGCACATTGATCTACGTCGGCAGCACAACGACCGTGAGCGTGCCGCCATTTCTGGGGCCCTACGTGGCCTCCAAGTTCGCCTTCGACGCGCTGGCCCACACCACGGCCTACGAAGTTAGTCAGTTCGGCATTGAGACCACGATCGTCATGCCCGGCGCGTTCACCAAGGGCACGGCGCATTTTCCCAGCGCCACCCCGGCGAGCGACACGGCCGTCACGAAGGCCTACTCCGTCCTCGATCCGATGGTCGCGCGCAACAAGGAGGCGACCGAAGCTCTATTTCCGCCAGAGGCCGACGCCGACCCGATCGCAGTCGCCCGGGAAATCGCTCGTGTCGTGGCGCTCCCGCCAGGACAGAAGCCGTTTCGCACGGTCGTCGACTTTACGAATACCGGGGTCGAGGAGGTCAATGCCGCTGCGCGCCGGCATCAGGAGCGGTTTTTATCCGGGATGGGCTTCAGCGAGCTGTTGGAGATAAAGCGCCCACCCGCCAACTAGACACCGTCGCTGCCACGACCCGCAGTTGCGCAAACATGATGCAATATGTATTCTGCACAGCGGCACTTCAAGGGTTGAGGGCGAGATGAACGTCGCCGCAGTCTCTGAGCCTGCGTGCTCCAGCAAACAACAGGAGGAGAGAGATGTTCAACGCGACCCGAGGCCGGGTGCTCGCGCCGCTGGCACTCGTCGTATGCCTGGCTGTGGCGGCCTGTGGCAGCAGCAGCAGCAGTAGCAGTAGCGGAAGCAGCGGAGCTGGTGCCAGTTCGAGCGCGTCAAGCAGCGGCTCCGCAAGCTCGGCGAACCTCACTGCCGCCCAGTCGGTCGTAAGTCAGTACTCCAGCAAGCCGACCCCGTTCCCGGTCGACATGCCACTGACCAAGAAGCTGGCCGCTGGACAGCAGATCGCCTACCTGGACTGTGCGGCCCCGTTCTGCGCGCTGCTCGGCCAGCTCTACGGCCTGGGAACAAGCACCCTGAAAATCTCGCCCGTCGTCCCCGTGAAGGCCGACGCCTCAGCCAACGGCATCCAGACTGCCCTTTCGTCGATCCTGGTCAAGAAGCCAGCCGCTGTGCTGCTGCCCGCGGTCAACCTCGGGGCGCTCGGCGGCAGCATTTCGAAGTTCCAGTCGGCCGGAATCCCGATCGTCGGCGCTGGCGTCATGGGCGGCCAGGCCCAAGGCATCTCCGCGCCAGTCAATGGACCGAATAACTATCTCCTACACGGCAAGATTCTTGCCGATTGGGCGATCGTCACCGCCGGCGGCAAAGGCAACATCGTCTTCTACGGCAATCCCGAACTCGACTTCACCAAGGTAGAGACGGCCGCCTTCAAGGCCGAGATGGCCAAAAACTGCTCGTCCTGCACGGTGCGTTACGTCGATATCCCCGTTACCACGATCGGCTCGACCGCCCCGAGTCGAGTCGTCAGTGACCTGCAGGCGAACCCGAGCACGAAGGTGGCGTTGTTCTCCAGCCTGGAGACCGCGACGGGCTTGCCAGCAGCGATCAAGACCGCAGGAATCAAAGTCAAGATCGCCGGCTCGGCGCCGGTTCCTGTCAATCTCCAGGACATGAAGACCGGAGGAATTGCCGCGGCGGTCGGTCTCGACGCCGGTATCCTTGCCCTGACACAGATCGACGCGGCGGTCAGGCTGGCCACGAAGCAGCCGCTCACCAGCGCCGAGAAGGCGGGTTACATTCCGTCCCGCCTAATCACCGCCGCCGACTTGCCAGCTGACGTCAGCAAGGGGTATTCGGCCTACCCGGACTTCGTTCAGCGCTTCGCCAAGCTCTGGGCGAGCGCCAAATAGCACTCAGATGGTCGCCAGAACCGAAGGGGCAAACAGCGTGGCAGGGGAGCGGTCCAACGCTCCCCTGCTGCGCATCGCGCATCTCTCCAAATCGTTTCCGGGACTCAAGGCCCTTGACGACGTATCACTACAGGTCGGCGCTGGCGAAATCGTCTCGGTCGTCGGCCAGAACGGTTCGGGTAAGTCCACCCTCGTCAAGGTCCTGGCCGGCCTGTTCGCACCCGATCCGGGCTCGTTGATCGAGCACCGCGAACTACGTTTCATCCATCAAGATCTGGGCCTGGTGTCGACGATCTCCACGGTCGACAACTTGGGCCTCGGGCAGCCGGTCGGGCGGCGGGGACTGTTGCCGATCCGCCGCCGCCGAGAACGTCAAGCCGCCGAGACAGCCGTGCGCCGCTTCGGCGGCACGTTCGACGTCTCCAAGCCGGTGGCGCAGCTCGTTCCGGCCGAACGAACCATCGTCGCGATCGCCCGGGCGATGAGCGACTGGTCGCCGGCGGACGGCGTCCTGGTGCTCGACGAGCCCACCGCCGCGCTGGGCGGCGAGGAGGTAGACCGCCTGTTCGAGGCAGTGCGCCGTGTGGCCGCCGAAGGAGCGGGCGTGGTGTTCATCTCACACCGGCTCGACGAGGTATTGGGCCTATCGGATCGCATCGTGGCCTTGCGCGACGGCCGAGTCGTCGCCGACATGCCGGTCGCCGAAGTTGACCACGAGCGGCTCGTCACGATCATCGCCGGGCGTGCGATCGCCGAGATCAAGATCGAACACGACCACATCGACGAAGCGCTCGCCATGGAAGTCACGGACGTAACGACGACGTCCCTTCATGGCGTCGGCTTCAATGTCCGTCGGGGCGAGATCCTCGGCTTGACCGGGATTCTAGGATCAGGACGGGAGGACGTCGGTCAGGCAGTGTTCGGCGGAATTCCTCGAGGCGCCGGTGAGGTGACGGTCGGCGGCGAGATCGTGCCGCGCAACAACACTGGAGCGAGCATCCGACGCGGGCTGGCCTTTGTTCCCGCCGACCGCTTGCGTGACGGAGCAGTGATGACGCTGAGCGCACGCGAAAACCTGACGCTCCCGATGCTCGGCCCACTGCAGCGTGCCTTCGGTTGGCTGGATCGCGGGGCTGAGCGACGGGAAACCGATGGATGGGTCAGACGCGTGGAGCTGCACCCGAGTCTTCCTGAGCGTCGCATGCAGCTGTTCTCCGGTGGCAACCAGCAGAAGATCGTGATGGCAAAGTGGCTTCGCACCAAGCCGCAGGTACTCGTGCTCGACGAGCCCACGCAGGGCGTCGACGTCGGCGCTAAAGCGTCGATCTACGCACTCATCGATCAGGCCGCAAAGGCTGGCACGGCAGTCCTCTTAGCTTCATCAGACCTCAAGGAACTGATGGCCCTCTGCGACCGGGTACTGGTCCTCCGCGACGGCCGTGTCGCCGCTGAGCTC